>JBQTKC010000155.1:0-10275 GCA_052386575.1 Beijerinckiaceae bacterium | reverse complement strand
TCAACTTCACTGTTTTTCCAATGCCAACCTCTTCAAAAATAGCGGTCAGGTCGGCAGCGTCGTGGACCGGCCGGCCATTCGCTTCGGTGATCACGTCTTCGACGCCGCCGCTGGAATTCACGGCTTTAAGCCCAGCTTTTGCCGCCGGAGAGCCGGGTTTAACACGCAGGACGATGACACCATCGACGCCAACTTGCGCGGCGGCGGCTTTGGACGCGGCGGCGATGCCTATTCCAGGTGTTGGCACATGACCCACGCTGATCAGCTGCGCCGCGACGCGATTGACGATATCGACGGGGATTGCGATGCCGACGCCAGCCGATGCTCCCGAGCCCGAAATGATCATGCTTGTGACACCGATCAAAAGGCCTGAGCTGTCGAGCAAGGGGCCGCCGGAATTACCGGGATTGAGGGAGGCGTCCGTTTGGATTCCGCCAGAAATTTCATGCCCCTCCGCGGTCGGCATTGTGCGGCGCAGCGCGCTGATGATCCCCGCCGTCATGGTCTGCTCCAGGCCGTAGGGATTGCCGATGGCAAAGACGGACTGGCCAACTTGCAGATCCGCGGAATTCCCGATCGCGATCGGACGGAGAGGTGTCTGGGGCCGTTCCAACTGAAGCACGGCGATATCGTAGTTCGGGGCGGTGCCGATGACTCGAACCGGAACCGACGCCCCGGACGAAAGGTGCGCGGCAAACTGGTCCGTGCCCTTGATGACATGGTAATTGGTGACCACGTGCCCAGCGGCATCCCAAATGATCCCGGTACCGGTTTGAACCTCTGTTTGAGACTCGCTTTCTTGCTGCCCGGGCGTGAAGACATTTTGCGGAGCCAGACGCGCGAAAACAGACACGACGGAGGGCGAAACGGTCTGAAAAAGCTTGATCGCGCTTCGTTCCGCCTCTGCAAGATCGCCGCGCGGCGTGATTGTCCGCGGCGACGCAGCGGAGAACTGCCAAGCAACTACATAGGGCTCCGCGACAAACGCGGTCGCCAGCACAAGAAGCCAAAATATTGCAATTCCGAGAAACCGATTTGACATGGTATCGCCTTCGACTGTCGCCTGGAGCTTGGAGCTTCGCAATTTGCGTAACGTTCAAGTCGCAGGCCTGGATCCGTAGATTTCTAGACTGGCCTAAAAGCTAAATCCATGCCATTTGAAAAGGGGCTCACTGGACCATTGAACGAGGAAACGCCACGCCATGCGCGTCTATTATGATTCCGATGCCGACATCAATCTTATCAAAACCAGGAAAGTCGCGGTCGTTGGCTATGGGAGCCAGGGCCATGCGCATGCCTTAAACCTCCGCGACACGGGAGTAAAAGAGGTCTGCGTCGCCCTGCGCGCGGATTCCGCTTCGGCCAAGAAGGCGGCAGCCGTTGGGCTTGAAGTGAAGAGCGTCGCCGACGCCGCCCAATGGGCCGATGTCGTGATGATGCTTGCGCCCGACGAATTGCAGCGCGACATTTATCGCGATCATCTCCGTCTCAACCTGAAGCAGGGCGCGGCCTTGATGTTCGCGCATGGTTTGAATATTCATTTTAATCTCATTGATCCGCGCGGCGATCTCGACGTCTTGATGGTCGCGCCGAAGGGGCCCGGCCATACCGTGCGCGCGGAATATAAGCGCGGCGGCGGCGTGCCTTGTCTCATCGCGGTCGCACGCGACCCTTCCGGCACCGCGCATGACCTCGCCCTTTCCTACGGGGCGGCGATTGGCGGCGGCCGCGCGGGCTTGATCGAGACGACGTTTAGGGAAGAATGCGAGACCGATCTTTTTGGCGAGCAGGCGGTGCTGTGCGGCGGCCTTGTCGAGCTCATCAGGGGCGGTTTCGAAACCCTGGTCGAGGCGGGCTACGCGCCGGAAATGGCCTATTTCGAATGTCTGCACGAAGTAAAACTCATCGTCGATCTCATTTACGAGGGCGGCATCGCAAATATGAATTATTCCGTCTCGAACACCGCCGAATATGGCGAATATGTCAGCGGCCCGCGCATCGTGACGGCGGAGACAAAGGCCGAGATGAAGCGCGTCTTGAGCGACATCCAATCGGGGCGGTTCACCCGCGATTGGATGTTGGAGAACCAGGTCAACCAGACCTCGTTCAAGGCGATGCGGGCAAAAGCCGCCGCACATCCAATCGAGGAAGTCGGCGCGAGACTGCGCGCGATGATGCCCTGGATCGGCGCCAACAAGCTTGTCGACAAGGACAAGAACTGAGGGCGTTCGCCTTAGGCGGCCGGCCCCCGTGTTGCCGCCCACGGCAGTGAGAGAGATGAACAATAGCGGCATCGATTTATGCGCCCGCCAAGGAGGCGGTTTCATGCCCTTGCGGCTCGATACGCGGAGTCCGGATTTCGCTGTCTCGTTCGACGCGCTTCTTGCGATGAACCGGGAAGCGGCGGAGGACGTCGACCAAGCAGTTCAAGAGATCATCGCGGAGGTCGCCGCGCATGGCGACGCCGCACTCATCGCCTATTCGAGGAAATTCGATCGCGTCGATCTGGAAAAACTCGGTTTGGTTGTGGGCGGGGCTGATATCGATGCAGCATTCGCCCGCTGTCCCAGGGATGCGCTTGACGCGCTGCATTTCGCGCATGCAAGGATTATTGCTTATCATGAGCGGCAACTCCCCCAAGATCACCGGTTTACCGATCCGCTCGGTGTCGAGCTCGGCTGGCGCTGGCGGCCGGTCGAGGCGGCAGGGCTTTATGTTCCGGGCGGCACCGCGAGCTATCCTTCTTCGGTTTTGATGAACGCCGTGCCGGCCAAGGTTGCCGGCGTTGGCCGCATTGTCATGACTGTCCCGGCACCGGAAGGAGGGATCAATCCCCTCGTTTTGGCGGCGGCAAAACTCGCGGGCGTCAATGAAATTTACCGTGCTGGCGGGGCGCAAGCGATCGCGGCGCTGGCTTACGGAACCGAGACCATCGCCCCAGTCGCGAAAATCGTCGGTCCCGGCAACGCTTACGTGGCCGCGGCCAAGCGGAGGGTTTTCGGCACCGTCGGCATCGACATGATCGCCGGACCCACCGAGGTCCTGATCATTGCCGACGGCGGCGCAGATCCCGAATGGATCGCCGCCGATCTCCTCGCGCAGGCCGAGCACGGCGCCACCTCGCAGTCGATCCTGATCACCGATGACGTATGCCTTGCCAATGCCGTCGGGGCCGCGGTCGAGCGGCAATTGACTTCTCTCGCGCGCGAAAAAATCGCGGCGGCGAGCTGGCGCGATTTCGGCTCGATCATTGTTGTTTCCGGTCTGGAGGAAAGCATCACGCTCGCCGACCGGCTTGCTCCAGAACACCTCGAAATCATGACCGCGAACGCCGAGGCGCTCGGTCAACGGATCCGCAATGCGGGAGCTATTTTTCTTGGAGCCTTTACACCAGAGGCCATCGGCGACTATGTCGGCGGGTCGAGCCTTGTGTTGCCGACCGCGCGTTCGGCCCGGTTTTCTTCTGGCTTGAGCGTTCTCGATTTCATGAAAAGAACCTCGATTTTGAAGTGCGGCGCGAGCAGTCTCGCGAGTCTCGGCCCGGCGGCGATCGCCCTCGGGCGCGCCGAGGGACTGGACGCGCACGCGCGCTCGGTGGCGCTCCGAATCGACCAACCTGTATCATGAGCCTGAACGATCTAAGTGAGCGCAATCGCATCGTTTCCGTGACCCTCGACGAGACTTCGATCGGCCGTGTCGCGGCGGACCAGGAGCACGAGCGTCAAATCGCGATCTACGATCTCATTGACGAGAACAGCTTTGCTCTGCCTGGCCGCGACGCCGGCCCCTACGGGCTGAAGATCGCCTTGCAGGACGCCAAGCTCGCGTTGGAGGTCGTTGACGAAAATGGCGCGCCCCTTGTCGTCCATATTTTATCGCTTTCTCCCTTCCGCGGTCTTCTCAAGGATTATTTTATGATTTGCGAAAGCTATTACGCGGCCATTCGAACAGCAGGGCCGAGGCAAATCGAAGCGATCGACATGGGACGCCGCGCGCTTCACGACGAGGCGGCCGACCTTCTCTTGGAACGGCTCAAGGGCAAGCTAGATTGCGATCACGCCACGGCGCGGCGGATTTTCACCCTCGTCGCCGCGTTGCATTGGAAAGGCTGAGCGCCGATGCAGGCGGGACAAGACGGCGGGGCGCCGCCGGGATGAATCCCGCTGTAAAAAACCGCCCGCAGGCCGTGCTTTTCGCCTGCACGCGAAATACGGTGCGCTCGCCGATGGCGGAGGCACTCGGCAGGCATTACTTCGGCCGGCAAGCCTACTTCGCATCGGCCGGGGCGAAGCGCGGCGAAAGCGATCCATTCGCCATTTCGGCGATGGAAGAAATCGGCATCGACATCACCAAACATCGCCCCCACACATTCGAGGATCTCGAAGACGCATTTTTCGACGTGATCGTCACTCTTTCACCCGAGGCGCATCACAAGGCGCTCGAATTCACCCGCACCCTTGCCACCGATGTAGTTTATTGGCCGACGATGGATCCAACAGTCATCGAGGGCTCGCGCGAGCACATTCTCGATGCGTATCGCAGCGTGCGGGACGGTCTCCTCGAACGCATCGAGAAAATGCTGGATTACCAGCCGATGGGCAATCTGTGAGCCATTGCCATTTTCATGGCAGCATAGAAAGGCCGGCAGGCCGCGACAGATAGACGCCACGTCGAGCGACGGCGCCCCGTTGGCGCTGATCCATTTTGTCCGGTGTCCGCGTTCGGGAGGGAGATGGACGAGCTGGGGCCGACTATGGGTTCCGGCCGACGCAATACACCACCGTACTTTCGTTTGACTTCCTGTCCATGCGCTGACCCCGCGCCGGGCGGAAACCTGCGCCTTCGCTAAAACCGGCTGTACTGTTGACGCTGGCGTTCGGTTCGAATTTGGCCGCTGAACCAGCCAGTCCGCTCCGTCAAGGTAAAATCTTAGGCGAGTTTCCCGCCGTGGCCGGATGGGCCGGCATGAGGGGATGGATATCGAACGTTGCGTGTGTTACGCTTTTGGGCAAGACTTCGGTTGCGTTCGTAGCTGTTGAACGGCGTATGATTCGCAAGTTGAACCGGCGCTTGGTCTGATCGAGGCGGCAGATGATGCATTAATAACGTCGGATGGCGCTTGTATCGAGTCTGATGAAGTACGCCGGCATACTCCAAAAGCAAGTCATAACGGTATCATGAACAAGTAGAAGTGATAGAAGTATGGCTAATATCAATCACAATCATGTATTGTGCGGCTTTTGGTGTTGTTCGGCACTTGGAGACATACTTTATCCATTCGATAAATACGCTGCTGAGAATGTGGGACAGCGCCTCGTGCGCTTTATTCTTCGCTATTCCGCCTTGCGGGGGTTGCTTCTGATCCGGCTGGGCCGGGATTTCCAGCTCAGTGCACCGGATTGGTTTCGGGATGGGCGCCTGATCTTGCGCAATCGCAACATTGTCATTTTCGAGTGCGTCGGTACCGCGGTTTGGAAAGGAGGTCACCAAGCAGTACTATTTTCCGCACTCAGGCAGAAAGTGGCAGATTGCCTCGAACCGAACCGTCGCTGAACCAGACGAACATTATCCGCAGTCCAACGGTGAGCTTGTGGAGGCTTGCTGGTTCTTCCGAGGAGGTAAAATGAGCAACCTTACAAATCCTGAATTGATTCAATTCGTAATATGTCCGATGTGCGGGGGCGACCTAGCCGAGTTCGTGAATTCCGTAAGATGCATTGAGTGTTCTCGTGAGTACGAGATAAGAGAAGGTATTCCACTTCTATATCCCGTGGATATGGACACTACTCATTTGCATGAGGAAGAAAATCTTGCTATAATGATGAAATCTGACAGGCTTAACTCAAAAGAACGATTCAGTTCTTCGCAATGGAAGCTTTCTAAGCGAGAGTTTTGGTCAGTGGTTGAAAGCAATATACAAAAACCTCCAAGAGTGTTTATAAATATTGGTTGCGGTTATGATGAGAGTTTTAGCAAGATTGAAAAATTAGGTAACATGTTTGTCAATTCCGACATTGTCTACAATATGCTGATTAGTTTACAAAGTAATTATGACGCAAAGTCATGCGTTTGTGGAGATATAAACAAACTCCCATTCAAGAAATGCATGTTTGATTACGTAATTTCAATTGACGTCATACATCATGAAAGCGAAAACGTATTAGCCATACTAGAATCTTTTCGAGACCTATTGAAACCTGGCGGTACATTATTCTTGGAAGATCCGAATGCCTGGGGAATGTTCCAGATGGCAAAATCCATATTTCTGCCCAAGCCTCTATACAAATATTTGAGGTCAACCTACCACCGCATGAAGCGGTCATCGCATAGGCCGGCAGATTACGAGTTCCCAACAAACGTTTGGCATATCACATCCATGCTTGCTAAATTGGGATTTACGGACATCAAAATTCACCCTCATAACGCGTATCCGTGCATTGGCGCGACGAGCTACCGTTTGTACAAGGCGCTCAGCAGATTTGAGTATATTCGTAAGTTTCATAATTACCATTACATGATAAGTGCCACTAGGATATGAGATTCTCGTATCACGCAGGCTAACAAGGCGTTGCGCCTGCCGCTTTTCCGCCGCGCTCCAGAGCGGCAGGCGAACTTATCGTTGGGTAACCTTGTGCTTTGACTCATATGGTTAATCTGGCCGTGAATCTGCGCACTCCAGCAAACTCCGAGGTTGCCAGCGGGCCGCACTCCGAACCGGACATGCCGTTCGTTCGAAAAGGCTTGCGGCACGCCACGCCGTCCATGCGTTCCGGCGCGTTAGTGACGGTCGTGTTCTTCAATCTCTATTTGGCAACGCACTACATAAGACTTGCATTAGCTCAGGAGTACGCGACTTCGCTTCTCGATAAAATCACGTGCCTTATTGTGCTACCATTGGCCGTATTGTTTCTCCAGGATCGGAGGTCTTGGCGTCCTGCCCTGTCCATGATTGCTTACTCGGCGGTTCTTATCCTTGGAGCGATTACTCTGCGAAATAGGGGTGTTTCCCAACCATTTTCGGCGATACTGACTATTGCCCTTGATTCCAAGCTTGCCATTATGACGCTTGCTTTTGCATGGCTTTTCAAGAGGACGGGCAGCGCGAGGCAGGTACTTGAAAGTCTCTCCATTCTGATCATCATTTTGTGCCTGATCAACATTCCTTTCATTTTCTACGATCTGAACACAGGCGTGACCATCAAGGGCGGCACGCTGTTAACGAAGGGCGATTTTGCGCTGCCGCAAGGGCTTTTCTTGCACCACGTCGAAGTCGCATGGCTCAGTGCCTTTGGCGTCCTTGTGGCCGCGACGCGTTACTGGCTGCGGAAGCGGATGCTTGACCTTATGCTCTGCGCGCTGTTTGCCGTCCTCCTTTGCCGCGTTCTCTCGTTCAAGGAAATTGTGGGATGTTTTGTCGGTCTCCTGATTATCTTTCGTCCGAATCGCCCAGGATTTGGTTCGCTCGCTTTGGGACTTGCGGCGCTGGCGGGCGTTGCGGCGATTGCGCTTACCTTTACGGAGATCGGGAGCGCGATGTTGGATCATGTCGCCGAGTTCTACGGCAGCGATGCCACAGCCAGTACGCGCGCTGGCATGCTGGACGCTTCCTTCCGCATCGCGGCCGCGCATTTCCCGATCGGATCCGGAGGGTGAACGTTCGGAAGCGCGGCCTCGTTTCAATTTGGCAACTACAGCCAACTGTATTACGATTATGGGATCTATTTGCTTTGGGGGGCTAGTCCTGATAAGCCGGCTTTTATCATGGATCTGTATTGGGCAAAGCTGATTGGCGAAGGTGGTGCACTAGGCGCCATATTCTACGTGCTTTTCCTATGGTCCTGCGGAATCTATCTATTCTATCGTAATCCGAATGCGACCTCCACCGATGAGGCCTTGCGCCGTTTGTGCCTCGCGTTCCTGTTGTTCATCTTGGCGATTTCAATCGCATCGTCGCCGTTTACCTCTGAATTGCTAGAATTTTTCGCTGCCCTCGGCCTTGGCTATGGCATGAGCAGACCCTTGCGGAGCGGGCGTGTCCGGACGGCGGCTCCCGCGCGATGACGACAGCCTCACGTTCGATCCATTGGTCGAAATTCTTTGCTGTTTCATCAACGTTTCTGCGGCTTGGGGGCGGACTGATAACGTTTCTTGTCCAGGTGCGGTTCCTCGGACCGCATCAGTTCGGGGTCATTGGTTCCGCGATTACGGCCGCGGCCCTGGCTTCGCTGGTGTCGGATTTCGGCATGAACATTTATGCCATGCGTTGGGGCAGCGCCAAGCCGGAGCGGGCCGACGCGCTGATAACGCTTTGCGTGATCGTCAAAGCGTTCCTCAGCGCAGTGCTTCTTCCGCCCTGTCTGGTCTGGGTGCATTTGTTGGGACTTTCGGCCTATGAGGAACGCGCGGCCGCGTTTGCCATCATCGGCTACTTCACGGCGGCGCTCGCCGACCTTGCGCTCACCGGTCTGCGCGTCAGGTCGTTGTTCGACAGGGAAATGATCGTCGTGGCGTGGACGACAGTCGTCTCCGTCGCCCTGTTGTCCGCCACCGCCATCGTGACCCGCGACGTGCTGTTCACGGCGCTTTCCTTCGCGGCCGGACGGGTACTTTATCTCGTTGCGTCGCTCCACGCGATCCGGGAAATCCTGGTCAAATTCCAGACGCCGGCACGCCGGATCCTTCACGACGGACTAGCCTTGCTGATTGCCTCGAAGGCGTATGCTGTCGATCTCATTCTGTCGAATGGCGTCAATCAGATCGACGTGGTGATCGTGGCCTTCTTCGTCGACACCGCTTCCGTCGGCCGCTATGTGGTGGTGACCCGGCTCGTGCAGAACGCCTTGCCGGCCGTTGGCATGTTGGCGACGGCCTATTTGCCACCGCTGGCCAGTCACCTATCGAACGGAAAGGTGGACGAGTACCGATCCCTGGCCAGGCACATGAACGTGGAGTTCCTTGCCCTCGGCATTGTCGCCGGTCTCTGTGTGATCGTTCTCGGCCCAGTTGCCACTCCGATCGTTTTCGGTCCGGCCTATGATGCCGTCCGGCCGCTGTGGCCCGGCGTCGGCGTCTTCCTCATGTTGAGAGTTCCCGCGGTCGCCTATGGCACGCAACTGGTTGCGTCGGGACATATCCATTGGCGGGTTGGCACCCAGATCGCAGCCCTCGCATTCACCTGCGGCGCGCTGGTCCTTATGCTTCCGCTCGTGGGCATCTCGGCTGCTCCGTGGATTCTTGCGGGCGCGGCGCTCATTTGCATGCTTGGCTACGGCGAGGGCGCGGCGCGCCAGTATAAAGATGCGGTATTGGTTCGGCTATACAATCTGGCCTGTTGCGTCACTGGCGCCGGTATTTTTTTTGCGTTCTGGTAAGTGATTGATGGACCTATAGGTTACTGTCTAACATAATTCTTGCACAGGTTTCATAGGAAGATTCGAAACTCTCCAATGATACGATCATCGTTATTCGTGGCTTCGAATTGCGTAGCGCAATTTGCTCTGTGGGTGGTACTAGATTTCAAGCACTGAGGTGTCTTTATGCCATACAACCGTGAAGGTCATTGCGAGACCCAAGAACCGATTGGAGATAATTTTATAATTCGTGACCTCGGCTTCACGCAGAAGCCCCTCCAATTCAGCGTATGAGAGGAGATACATGTAATCTCCGGCAGCCCAGCCTTTGCCGATCAATCGTAGAAATCTGTCAAACCAGTTCTTCTTAAGGAAAATATGGAGAAGCGGTATGCGGCTATGAACCTCGACCGGGAAATAGCGGTTCGGTGTGGTCAAATAGCCGCGATGGGCGACTCGGTACAGCTCCCGAAGGAATTGCAATTGCGCAACGCGTTTTCCCACATGCTCGATGACGGCGTTGGAATAGGAGATATCGAAATAATTGTCCGGAAAGGGCAGTTTGCGGCCATCGGCGATAAGCGCTTTAACGCGGGGATATCTCGCGCGGAAATGATCTAGACCTTTGCGCGCGACGGCCGTGATATTCTCAGGATACGCGTAATGCTTCTCCAAATAGTTATCGGCCTCTGAATATTCTTTGTCATTGATCCCAACATCGACCACTGTATCATCACGAGATGGTTCCATAAGACGAAAAAACTGTTCGAACTTTTTACCGCGTTGCTTGCTAGATACTCGTGACGGCCATGTTTCTATCCAAGACATAAATGCCAGCCTATAATTCCAAGAAAATCGAAATTATGCCTGCTTGCTCTGCAGACCCGTTGAATCCGGCAGAGATGGATGAACCGGCATGCCCAAT
>JBQTKC010000154.1:0-2043 GCA_052386575.1 Beijerinckiaceae bacterium | reverse complement strand
AGTGAGCGAACTCGACGAAGAAGACGGCGGGAACCCGCTTGCGGCAGCGCGCAGGCGTGCGCCAGAGATTCCGTTGCGGGTTTTTGGCGCGGCGCCCGGCGCCTATGGCATAGGGCTCACGCGGGCGATCGAGCATGATCCTACGCTCGCACGCCACGCGCTTGCCGCGCGCTATCTCGCAACGGCTTCGCATGCCTATCGCGGCGCTCAAGGAGAAGGCGTGGCGACAACCGCATTCAGCGAATGTGTCGCCGCCGCCGACGCCTTCATTCATGTGCAGGATCAGGACGAGCAGGACATTCTCGACGCGAGCGACGCTGTCGATCATGAAGGTGGCTTCGCCGCGGCCGCGCAAATGCTCGGCAACGATGCGCCTGTCTATCACGTCGAGACGGCGCACCCCGGCACCATCAAAGTGCGCACTTTGGCACAAGAAATCGCCCGAGTCGTGCGTGCGCGGGCAACGAATCCACGATGGATCGCCGGGCAGATGCGCCACGGCCATCGCGGCGCCGCCGAAATCGCCGGGACGATCGACCGTCTCTATGCTCTCGCCGTGTTGAGCGATGCGGTATCGAGCCAGCATTTCGAGCTGCTGTTCGAGGCGACCCTTGGCACGCCTCCGGTGCGGGATTTTCTCATCGATGCCAATCCGAAGGCGGCGAGAGATATCGCCACGCGCTTCGAGGAAGCGCTCGCCAGGGGGTTTTGGCATAGCCGGCGCAACTCGACTCTTGCGTGTCTCGCGACGATGAGGATTGGTGGGCCGGTTGAGGAGTCCGAATGAAACGAACTCAAGCATTCCGTCTCATGGTTCTTGAGCGAGGGCAGAAGCTGAGGCTACTCTCGTATGAATCCTTAATGGCTTTGAACAACGAATCTGCCGAACGCGTCAATGTAGGTACGCGGAAAGGTACGATCGCGACTTATTGCGCGAAACGCGACGGAGAACGCGCCGCCGTCGTACTACGTGGAGAACTCGATACCTGGTTGCCCAGAATCAAGAGCGTGGCCCGAGATGGCTTTTATAAGCACCGGGACGGCTCCGCCACAGACATGCCGGATGACGAGCTTCACAATTATGACCACCTATTTTAAAACTGACCCACTCCCCGATGCGGGAGACGCTCGCATGATTAACGCTAGTTGGTTGCGCAAAGGCTGGTGTCCCGGCGCGCGGCGGCCGATGCAAGCCAAGGACGGGCTTTTGGTGCGGCTCCGGATCAGCGGCGGCATCGTGACGGCCGCGACGCTGCGCGGGCTCGCGCAAGCCGGACGCGATCATGGGAGCGGAGTTTTCGATCTTTCGGCGCGCGCAAATTTGCAAATGCGCGGGGTGCGCGGCGAGAGCCTGCCCTTGCTGATCGAGACGCTCGAAGGCCTTGGGCTCATCGATGAAAACGTGGCGGCGGAGTCCGTCCGCAACGTTCTGGTGAGCCCGTTCGCTGGTCTCGATGGACAAGATGGTGTGTCCGGCGCCGCCAAGGCGATTGAAGCGATGCTCGCCGCCGGCAAGGACTTGCACGCATTGCCAGGAAAATTCGGCTTTCTGATCGACGCTCGCGGCGGCCTTTCTCTTGGCCTTGTCCCCGCCGACGTCCGTTTCGATTGGGAGGGAGGCAAACAGTCGTTCGCCATCGGAATCGGAGGACACGCCAGCGAGGCAATTTTTCTGGGACGCTGCGAGGCAGACGATATCCCCGATATTGCGTTGCGCCTAGCCCGCGCTTTTCTGCGCCTTGGCTCGCAAATGACGGAGCCGCCGCGTAGGATGCGTGGCCTTATTGAGAATTGCGGCGCCGGCGCGATTGCCGCGCTTGCCGGACTGCGCCCCGATCCGCCCCGAAAGAGCGGCGCCGTCGAGGAGCCTTGTCCGGTCGGATTGGTGCGCTTCGGCGAGAGATGCTGTTTTGGGGCTGGCGCGGCTTTCGGGCGGCTTGACGCAAACATGCTCGAGGCGGCGGCGCGCGGGGCGGAGATTTTCTCCGCTGGCGAGGTCAGGCTCACGCCGTGGCGCGCGCTGATTTTACCGTTCGTACATGC
>JBQTKC010000153.1:0-4780 GCA_052386575.1 Beijerinckiaceae bacterium | reverse complement strand
CAGCAACCGAAGAATCCGGGACATTGCCATCATCATCTCCCTTAACATTAGGTGGTGGTCGCGGCCGTTGTTCTTTTTGGCAAAGGACAGCTAAATCCAGGTTCTCAGTGAACTTCTTGGCAGTCTCACCCTGTGGCTGTGTGATGTCCGCGGTTGGATGCCCCTCCGTTAATTCCGGCATGATTCTTCTCGCTGACTTCAACCTGAGCAGGCATAAACACGTTGCTGGAGAAGTTGATTGCAGCCGCCAGCAAAGTCGACTGGAATAGTTTTGTTGTCATCGTATTTTTCCTCTAAGATTGATGTGAACACTTCGTCCGGATTTCCGGGTGGCTATCAGGCCGTCATGGTCGGCGGCCAGGAATGGACCTCTCCCTGGCAGGATCGGCACCACGCGTAGAGCGCGTCGTAAATGACCATCCCATGCCGCAGCAGTTCGTGATCATCCGGAAATATCGCCGAAAGGCCGAGCGACACGGCAAGCAACCCCGCGGCTTGCGGTGCGAGCTCAGGGCGGCCGGTATCCGCGCCGCGCACGATCGCCGCCAATTGGGTAAGGCCGGATCGCTCAGTTGATAGCGCCGCAAGAAAGCGTCGAAACTGCAGAGTTCCCCGGCATGGGTCAGTTCGACATCCGGCACGTCGTAGGGCACAGCGCCGGTTTCGGCCGCCATCGCCAAGACACGCGGAGCGGGAACAAAGAGGAATTCCGGGTCCTTGTCGATGAAGCGCTGAATTAGCCAGGGACAGGCGATCCGGTCGATTTTGGGACGCTCGCGGGTGATCCATTTCATGAGGCACCCTCGTTGGGCTTGCGCCTCACGGCCGAGAATTTCTCGCCGGCGCGGCGGTCGACAAGAAACGGGCTCTGAAAGAACCGTCTCCGTCCCATAAGTTTGTCGGGAGAAGCCGAGATATATGAAGGCATGCCGCGTCCCCGGCTCAAAAAGCCTGACGCGATACTTGAGCATGCCGCCTGGAGGGGAGATCGCTATCCCCTTTCCCTTAAACTACACCCTCGGCGTCCGGTGTCAACGGCTTCGGATAGCCAATGCGGATGCTCTTTTCTGAAAAATGAATGTGCGGCGCGGCTCACATGGAATTGCCCAACGTCGATCACTCGCTCGAGCGGCCCTGCCGTTGATGAAGATCAGGATCATGCGGATCGGTGCGAATCATCGGCCAAAGCCAGTGATCGGCCTGTGGAGCCGAACCCTGGGCTTTAGGCGGATGTTCTCCGCCAGTCACTTCGAGCCCGACGTACCATGGGAATTTTCGTCTCCTTGGCGTGCGGGAGGCCTTTTGCAGCCGAGAAAAGGCGAGATAAGGAAACGACAGCAATCGGCAAAAATCGAAGGCAGGCCGCCGATCTTGTCTGACGTCTGACGTCTGACGTCTGCGGAACAATTCCGCTCCGAGCGGAAGTTGGCCAGTGATCTTGCGCTCCAGTACAAAGGCCGCTACCCAGTGGTTCTTTTTGCGGAGGCCGGGGCTGACGATGGTGGAAAATGGAAAGGTCAACGCGGTTCCGTTCGCGACCATGCCAAACCAGGTCATCGTAATGGTGGTTTTGCTGACGTTTGGCGAGGCCAACACTGTTACGGGTTTGGAAGCCGGTGGAGCTCCGGCGCTGTCGCGCCACTGTAACCGGCAAGCGCTTTAGAGTGCTTGCCGGAAGTCAGACCCTCCCTCGTATCTCACTGCTTCGGTCAACGGGACACAGTATCCCAGGAGACAGCGAAATGTCCGGCATTACCCTTGCGCCCGGCGTCCGCCCGGTGCCCATTCCGGCCGGAGAGCTTTTGCCATGGGCGGTTTTCGCCGGTCTCATCCTGCTGCTGGCGATTTATTTCGTGGGTGCGGAGGAGGGAGCGACCTCGCTCATCTCCGGTATGCATGTCCATGAATTCGTGCATGACGGTCGCCACCTGCTCAGCTTCCCCTGCCATTGAGGAAGCACAAACGTGGTCGGAAACCTCCTCCTCCGCGGGTTGCTCGCGGGCGTCGTTGCTGGACTGCTGGCATTCGGTTTCGCCAGGGTTTTTGGCGAACCGCAGGTCGAACGCGCCATAGCTTTCGAAGACCAGATGAGCCGGTCCAAGGGCGAGGCGCCGGAGCCGGACCTCGTCAGTCGCGAGACGCAAGCTGGTCTTGGTCTGTTCACCAGCGTGATCGGCTTTAGCGCCGCAATCGGCGGCCTTTTTTCGCTCGTCTTCGCTTTCGTCCATGGCCGCGTTGGCCGCCTCGGACCTCGCGCCACCGCAGCGCTCCTCGCGTTGGGCGGCTTCGTTGCGATCGTGCTTGTCCCCGGCCTTAAATATCCGCCAAATCCGCCTTCGGCCGGAAATCCCGAGACGATCGGACTTCGAACGGAATTATACTTTGTGATGCTCGCGGTTTCGGTGGCTGCACTCGTTCTCGCAGCGGCGCTCGGTCGGCGCCTTTCGGCGCGCCACGGCGCGTGGAATGCGGCGATCATAGCCGGCTCGGCATTCGTCGCGGTCATCGCGATCGTCCAAAATGTGTTGCCGGAAATCAACGAAGTACCAGAACAATTCTCGGCCGTGGTTCTGTGGCGCTTCCGCGTTGCGGCGCTTGGCATCCACGTGGTGCTTTGGACCACGATTGGCCTCCTGTTCGGAGCACTGGCCGAACGCAGCTATGCCGAACGGTTCGGGCAACGGCTCACGATAAGGAATGTCCGCCGCTAGTTTCGGCATTGGGGGAGGCATTTGGCGAGGGGGCAAAGTCACATGTGGCGCAGGCCTTCGGTTTGGCTACTTTTTGGTGCCTTCTGCGTGGCGTCGTCTGGCAATTTGGCGCGAGCGCAGGCCGTCAACGACCCTTGGCGGGGGCCTGAAGATTTGGCGCTGCCGGCGGAACTGCCGCCGACAATCGCCGCAAGCGTTCCGGCACTCGCTGATTTTAAGACGGCACTGTACCGTCTCGGTTACAAACTGCAATTCAGTTACGTCGCGGATGGCTTGGCTATCCCGGCAGGCGGCGTCAAACAGGGCGACGCTTATGAAGGCCAACTTTACATGGCGCTCGACGCGGACCTCGCAAAAATTGCGGGGTTGGACAGCCTCAGTTTTCGCGTCAACGCTTATCAGATCCATGGCCGTCAGCTGCCGGCGTCCAGTATCTTCAACCCCGCGACAGTCGACAACATCGAGGCGCGGCCGGCGACCCGGTTGTTCGAGCTTTGGGCCGAGCAGAATTTGGGTGATTAGGCCTCGATCCACATTGGCCAATTGACAGCGGGCACTGAGTTTTTCATAGGCGAATTCGCCAGTCTATATATAAACGGCACGTTCGGCTGGCCGGTGATAACCACAGTGGATCTGCCAGGGGGCGGAGGACCAAACTATCCTCTGTCTACTCCCGGCGTGCGCCTCAAAGTCACTCCGGACGATCATCTCGCTCTTCTTGCCGGGTTGTATAATGGCGATTCCGCGGGGACAGGGTTTGCGGGCACGGAGCAAATTGAAGACCCGGCGGGATTAAACTTTCGCCTCAAGGATCCACCACTACTGTGTGCTTCAGCCCCATCGTCTGGTCCACGCCAATTAATTCATAATACCGCTTCCAATCGGATCAGCGGCATTAAATCTTTGACATAGCACTATTTTGCCCGAAGAGCAGGAGCGGCTTTCCAGGCCAATTTCTAGAAGCGCGCCGATATGCCGACAAAAGGATTGATACGCGCGGCAGCGGGCGTGATGCCAATGTTGACGCCTCCGTCTAGTTGGAAATTCTCGCTCAACTTGTATGTAACGCCGGTGCCGAAAAAGACGAGTTCACCCAGCGGATCGGTCCGGCCCAATTGGGCGACAACCTCATAATAGGTGCCGATGGTTTCCGTCCACTCGACCTCGAAGTTTGCGGTCGTCAGAAGTTCCGCGTGATGCGTGGAGGCGCCGTCGTCTCGCAAGTAAAGCACGCCATCATTTAATTCGAGTTCGAACATGTGGGAGAGCTTGACCGAGAAAAACCCCAGCAGCCCGCCTTCGACATGGGTGGGGCTGACGCCGTTGGTCCGAACGGTGGGAAGGCTGACAAAAGGCAACAACGCGACCGCGGTGGAGCCTGGCTCCCCAAAGGTGTCGTCGCCCCAAAGGTTGATCTTCGCGCGGATTTGCGCACGGCCAATACCGGTGTTGCGAAACGCTGCCGATTGATCGAATGGCCGCGTATTGACGACGCCATAGGGCAGCAGGATTAAGTCGATTTCGGCGGAATTCGTCAACCCGATCCTGATGTTGGTGTCCACAACAAGGAAGTCCTCGGTAATCGTGCCTTCCAAATCGGGCCGCGACAGAACATAGCCGAACAAGCCTGTTTCGATTTGGACGTGGCCGGCGTCGATCGAAAAGGGACTTTCGGTAAAATGAGGACGATCCGTCGTGAAGGGGCGCATCAGAAAAACCGGTGTCGGATTGAAAAGCGTATATTGGCTCTTGTCCGCACGCTCCGTCTCGCCGCGCATAGGCTCGGCCTTGGCCTCGCCTAACGCGGCCAACAGCATCACCGCACTGACGGCCGCTCTCGTGCGTTCCATGCTATCCCCCAACCTTGACGCGATTTCTGTTAGCCATGGCAACAATGTGTAGTCTATGCTTATTTTGACGTCAATGTGAGGAATTTTCCAGTTGTTACCGCAACATGAGAATGTATGAGAATGTCTCCTTTGTGCAACATGAGAATGTTCCCTTTTTGGATGGCTCTGAGGGGGGACGGGCTTGGGGGACGATGTCTTGGGGATGAGCCGGAGCGAGCG
>JBQTKC010000152.1:0-4287 GCA_052386575.1 Beijerinckiaceae bacterium | reverse complement strand
TATTTCCACACATGGCACATTTGACAGCGCGAATTGCAGCGAAAAGTCGCTACGATTGTCAAGTCCATAGCTAAAATCTCCTCATCAAGCGGCGCAGAATTGTCCTCCCGGCGCAAACTCAGTCAATCCGTCATCGAACCAGCAAGGCTCGTATAGCACAAACTCGAACAGTTTGCCGAACTTTCTTGAGATTCGCGTGGTCGTTGATAATGCGCATGGGCATGGATCGTGCCGAAAATGACAGCATTGTGAACATAGAAGAAGCGGAAAGGCGTGAATGCAAACGTGAACGCAAACAATGCAGGACGCCCGCCATGCGCCCGCGCCCCGCGGGCGTGTGATGGCAAGCCGGCGATTGTAGGCAGTTAAAGCTTCTACATTTCGCGATCTTCTCCGAAGGTCTGGCGGGATTGTACCGCCGGTGTTGACAGCTTTCGCGATAAAATATTTATCTAAACTGGGGGACAACAAAAACAGTCAAAACGACGTACCGCGATTATAAATTTATAATTATTCCAATCAAAAGTAATTTCGTTGATATGTGTGCGGCCATGGTATAAAGCCTCCAACAATCGAGTTCAACTATCCGCTCTGCGGCGCGCCACTGCCGCCGCCTAAAAAGCAAGCGGCTGCCAAACTTCGAGGCCTTGCCAAGACTAGTGTCCAAGCTCGGAGAATTGAGGTATTCGCATGGCCGGCGCCCTTATCATCGTCTTGCGCGAGGTTTTCGAAGCGGGCTTGATCGTCGGCATTGTGTTGGCCGCGACCAGGTCCTTGCCAAGGCGCGGGCGCCATGTCGCGGGGGGCGTTCTAGCCGGGGTTCTGGGCGCGGTATTGGTTGCGGCTTTCGCGAGCGCCCTTTCTAATGCGCTCGCCGGCGCCGGCCAAGAGGTCTTCAACGCCGCCATCCTCGGCATCGCCGTCATCATGCTTGGCTGGCACAATATCTTTATGGCGCGGCACGGAAGCGAGATCGGCGAGGATCTGCGTCAGCTTGGGCGCGAAGTCCGTAGCGGTTCGCAAACCCTGATGGCGCTTGCGATTGTCGTCGCCGTCGCGGTGCTCCGGGAAGGCTCGGAAGTTGTTCTGTTTCTCTATGGTGTGATACTTTCAAGCGGGGAATCTTTGCTAAGCCTCGTGCTAGGCGGGGTGCTCGGACTTTTGCTTGGCGCCGGGATTAGCGCGCTCACCTATCGGGGCCTCGCGGTCATCCCGCCGCGGTATCTCTTCAAGGTGACGAGTATCATGATCGCCTTCATGGCGGCGGGAATGGCGGCGCAAAGCGTCGCATTTCTCGAACAAGCCAATATTGCAACCGCGCTCGGCGAAGCCGTTTGGAACACATCCTTGGTGCTGGCGGATACAAGCATCGCGGGCCGCGTCCTTCACACTCTTCTAGGCTATAGTGATAAACCCACCGAGCTTCAGCTGGTGATCTATCTTGCGACGCTTGGAACAATCTTCGGCGTCATGAAGCTGAATGCGCCGCGAGCTCGGCAAGACCGCAAGCTCGCCACCAATTGACAACACGGACTCAGGCAAGCGTGCATCGATTTTGAACGGGACACGAGGCGCGGCAATTCAGCGCACGAAGAATCGCAGCTTCCGTACCGCCTATCGCAAGTGAGGTTCGGAAGACAATTGCGTTGAGAAGTTCATTGCATTGAAACGAAATAAGCGATAGTGAGTTTCGCATCGCCTGAATCGTTGACTGCTTCTTTTTGCTGTACTGTTGAGAACAGCGCGATCCGCACATCCAAGTTTCCGCCGCCATGTTCGTTCAAGCGGTGACGCGGCGAACCCGGCCTGGTGTTTTAGCTCAAGTCGCAAGTCCGCCCAAAGCGCGGCGATCCAGACAGTATATGCTCGAATTACGGCCCGTTCTTGGGGACAGTATGACATTCAGCAAACTCGGTCTCAGCGAGAAAGTACTAAAGGCCGTCGAGGCCTCTGGGTACCGCACCCCAACGCCCATTCAGGCGGAAGCGATTCCTCACATGCTCGCCGGACGCGACGTGCTCGGCATTGCCCAGACAGGCACGGGCAAGACCGCGGCCTTTACGCTTCCAATGTTGTCGCTGCTGGAAAAAGGCCGCGCCCGGGCCAGAATGCCGCGTACACTGATCTTGGAGCCGACCCGCGAGCTTGCCGCGCAGGTCGAGGAAAGTTTCGTTCGCTACGGCCTCAACCACAAGCTCAATGTCGCGCTTTTGATTGGCGGCGTTTCCTTCGGCGATCAGGAAACCAAGATTACGCGAGGGGCCGACGTTCTGATCGCGACGCCGGGCCGGCTTTTGGATTTCTCCGAGCGCGGCAAGCTGCTTTTGACGGGAATCGAAATTCTCGTCATCGACGAAGCCGACCGGATGCTCGACATGGGTTTTATCCCGGACATCGAGCGTATCTGCAAGCTGGTGCCATTCACCCGCCAGACCCTGTTTTTCTCGGCGACCATGCCTCCGGAAATCACACGGCTCACCGAGGCATTTCTGCATAATCCGGTGCGCATCGAGGTAACGCGTGCCGCCTCCACGTTGACCACCACGTCGCAAGGCCTGGTTGCTTCGGCAAGCGGCCCCGTCAAGCGTGAAACATTGCGCCGAGTGATTCGCGGCGCCGCCGATTTCAAGAACGCGATCATTTTTTGCAATCGCAAGCGGGACGTGGCGATCCTCCACAAATCCCTGCGAAAACATGGATTCAATGCCGGCGTCCTGCATGGCGACCTGGATCAGCGCGCCCGCATGGCCTCGCTCGATGCTTTCAAGACCGGAGCCGTGGACCTTATCGTCTGCTCGGACGTCGCGGCGCGGGGTCTCGACATTCAGGACGTAAGCCATGTCTTCAATTTCGATGTCCCAACCCATGCCGAGGATTATGTCCATCGCATCGGCCGCACTGGACGCGCGGGCAAAACCGGCGTCGCGCTCTCGATTGTCACCGCCGCGGATCAAAAATACGTTCTCGCGATCGAGCGGCTGATCGACCGGAAAATTGATTGGCTTCCTGGCGAAAGCCTCGCCAACCTCCCCGATGAGACTCAAGGACAGCGCGTACCGCCCGCCGAGCGCGCCCAAAGATCGCGGCGGACCGTGCCCGGCGGCGGCGCACGGAGGCGAGCGAGTACTTCCGGGCAACAAACGATTAGCGCAGCCGCGTCCCCCACGCCAAGCTCATCTCGCAGGCAGGGCGGCGATCGGCCGTTCGTCGAGGCGGCGTCGAAACCGGGCGTCCAGCCGAACCGGCATGGTCAAAAAGAAGATGCCGTGCAAGTGGTCGGCATGGGCGACCATGTGCCGATGTTTTTATTGCGCCCCGCCACCGTCAAGCTGGAAAAAGCCTCCGGGGAGAAGAGCAGCCCCGGTCCCGGCAAGAACACCCCGCTGGGATAATCTGGGAACGGCTCAAACGGCCTTTTCTCGAGCCTCGCTCGCCGGCGCTAGCGAAACCGATTCGCCGCAGCCGCAACTCCCCGTTTGATTGGGGTTTTGGAAGGTGAAGCTTGCCTGCAAGGTTGTGGTCTCGAAATCGAGCCTAGTGCCCAGCAGAAACATCAGATCCTTTGGCGAGATCAGGATTTTCACCCCCTGGTCCTCGATGACTTCATCGGCCGGCCGGACTTCGTCGGCAAGTTCCATGGTGTAGGTCATTCCGGCGCAGCCGCCCTTCTTGATCCCAACCCGTAACCCCGCGACCGGCCGCCCGGCGGCCTCGATAAGTGTTCGCGCACGCGCGGCGGCGGCTTCCGTCAGCGTTAAGACCGCGAATTGCGGGTTCGCCATAAAATCCTCCGAGATCGCCAAGAATCGTCAGCCTCCCTTATATAGCATCGATTTTCGGCGCCGCCGCGAAAAGGTTCTGTGCTGCATCGCGAGGATGCCGCCTGCTCGCGCACGCAGCACGCCAGCGCGCCCGCTGTTTGCCGACAGCCCAAAACATGCTAATCGGCTGCGGAGGCGCGTGGCGCGGCGGCGGCGCTTTGCCGCGCGCCGAACCGGCCCGGCGGTTATCCTTAGCAATCATCTGTCTGGTTATTCGCGAACGCCGGATAGGCGCCGAGAATGTGGTGTTTCGTCCCGGTAGCTCAGCAGGATAGAGCGGCGGTTTCCTAAACCGCAGGTCAGGGGTTCGAATCCCTTCCGGGACGCCAATAAAATGAGTTGTCCAGCCCGGAGACATAGGTAACAAAGCGTACCTAAGACATGGGTGACAACCTTGGGCCGAAGGGGTTGTCGAGGGGTTGCAAGGTTTTCTGCTCCAGGTCGAAATATCCAAGATCATAGTGCA
>JBQTKC010000151.1:0-1640 GCA_052386575.1 Beijerinckiaceae bacterium | reverse complement strand
CCGGCGTTCGCATTAAATCCCAAGCTTGCCGAACAGGCCGGCGGCATCCTTGGATCGCACCAATTCCTCCTCCCGGTCAACCTTGCGCAACGTCCGGGCGGTCACGGCGTTCGGCACCTTGACCTCGAAAGGCAGGGTCTTTTCAGCGGCGACGCGGATCAACATCATGCGGATGGCGTCGGAAACCGACAGACCCATGTCTTCGAGAACGTCGGCGGCTTCTTCTTTTACCCGCTTGTCAATTCTGGCGCGTACAGTCGTACCGGTTGGCATGGCAAAAACCCCTTGTGACTACATTGTAGCTACATTTGGGCCAAATCGCAATGATGATCCCGCGCTAACATGCATGCACGCCGGTGCGGCGGCATGGGGCAAAAAGGCCGGGCAAACCGAACGCCCCAACTCAAGGGCATTCCTTTTCGACTCTTTCGAGAGCTTGCGACAGGCCCGTCAGGGAATAGCTGTCGGTCGTCACGTTTCCTCTGAGCGAGGCGGCCTTGACGCTGAGTTTCGAGCCCTTTTTCAAGACACCGACGAATTTGGCTTCCTCGGCCTGGTTCTTGATCCAGGCGTTGGCTCCCTTGGCAACGAGAGCGAAGCCGGTCCCGCCGATTTCCGCGCGGCCGCTGCCTTCCTTCATTGGAAAACCCAAGATGACCGAGACCTCCTCGCGCACATTCTCAGCGGGCCGGTTGGCGATAAAAACATAGGCGGGATCGCGATTTAATCCGGCGGGAACCCGCTCCTTCGGCGTCGCCAGCGCGTAGCAGGTTTTGGACTTTTCGCCCTCCGCGACAAACACTCCCCAGTCGCCGTAACTCGCCAATTTCGAGGGCTTCCCCGACCTTGCCGTATCCGCGTTCGCGGCACCGGATTGTTCCGTTTTCGCCGCTGGCTTTGCTACCTTGGGCTTGGTCTTGGAGGCGGCCGGGCCGGCGGCGGACAGCGCGGCCGCGAAGGCCAGAGTGAGAGCGGCTTTGAAACCGCGAACAACTTGGCAAGTCATGGCGTGACGTACTCCTCGGCGCCCAGCGCGACAATATGCGGCTTTGCCTCTTCTATATGCCGTGAGCGGGGCAGGCGAAAGGCATCGTAGCGCCCGATCGCAGGAAATTTGGGGCCCTTGGTTGAAGAGCCATGCGGCGGCAATGGCCGATTTTCGCATCTCGGTGGGAGGCCAAGGGGTCAAACCGTCGAGAGCAAAATGCGGTCTGAAGGCGTTGTATTTTTTGACGGTGCTGGCGAGTTCGGCGCGGACGGCGCCGCGGCTATCTGCGAGCAAGGGGCGGTCGTGGAACTCTTCGCGGAAGGTGCGATTGCCGCGCTCGACGCCGCCGTTATACTTTGGTTTTGCTGGGGGAAGAGCAACCTTGCCTCCCTCCCTTCTGAGACCTCCAAATCTGTCTCATAATGCTTGGCCGCGCGCAGCTGCGTCTTTGCAATGTAAACGTCAGTGGCACACGCTTTTGAGCCCGGCTGGATTTACCGGTTTCCATTTACAGCAAGTGCATTCGCGGTGATGTACGGGAGTTTGTGTCAGCGGTGAGAGGGGGTACTCGGGCGGGTTGTCGAGACTCACCGTCAAGGAGCACCCCCAATGCCACATTGCGTGACGATCCAAAGCTTACCAGCGGCGTTCG
>JBQTKC010000150.1:0-5160 GCA_052386575.1 Beijerinckiaceae bacterium | reverse complement strand
GGGCGCAAAATAATCTGTCCGATTGGCTCGAAGACCATGGAAGCAAAACTCGTTTTGGCAAGGAAGGGATAGCGGTAATCAATTCCGGTTCCAGGAAAGAACTCGCCGAAAAAGCTCGCGTCTCTGTTGCCGAGAAAATTTAGCTGCGAAGCGTTGAAATACGTCGAGGTGCCGGCGGCCGACGCGAAGGTATAAGAATTCGTGGTGTTGACATCGAGCCATTGGCCGTTGACCCTCGCGAAGGCAAAAGGCGTAAAGACCTCGCCGATCGGATCGATGTATTTGCGCTTCCAGGACGCCTCCGCCGTGGCTCGCGTGTAGACGCCGCCGAGGCCGCGCAGCAGACAATCGCCGGTGGCCTGGCCCGGAACATAGTTGGCACAGATTTCATAAAGTCCAAAGGCATTGTCCAACACCCGCGGTCCGACCGCCTCGAAGCTCGCCGAACGCGCCGAAAGGCTGGTCAGATTGAAATCGAGTTCGGCCTGCCCGCCAATACCAAAAGACTTGGCGGGGTCGATGTCGAAGGTCTTATTGTAGTCCAATACGGGATGCGCGATCGGCTGCTGCGCCTGAATGTCGTGACTAGACAGGCCCATGAAAGAATAGCCGCGCAGATCGAAATAGCCGCGATCGCCTTGGCCGGTGAGATAAACGGTCGACGTCGTTTCGCTAAAATAGTTCGATGAAAGGGTCTGGCTCGGCACATTGTAGTCGTTGAGGTACCATTTGTCCGACAAAAGGGTGAATTGCCAACCGAACTTCCACTGATCGGCGATCTGAAACATTCCCTTGCTTTCAAACGAGCCGCGTAGCCTGGTGTCGCCGGAGCCGTAGGGCGGCAACGGGAAGACAGCCGGGTTTTGCTCGGAGATCCCCGTCGCCCTGATGTAATATTCGCCGCTGTCGAGCCGTTGCCGCCATGTGGCGTTCGCGAAAAATCCTTGTTGGGAATAATACGTCGGCGTGAACGTCAAGTCGTAATTTGGCGCGAGCGCCCAGAAAATTGGAATGCCGAAGCCGCCGCCGAACCGGGAGTTATAGGCAAGATAGGGCGAAAGAATGCCCGATTTTCGGGTGACGGTTGGATCCGGCGCCGAAAAGAACGGCACATAGGCGATCGGGATGCCGAGAAATTCGAGGGAAGCGTCTTCGTAATAGATCATTTTTTCGTCGTTCTTGTGGATGATGCGCTTGGCGCGCACCCGCCACAATGGCGGCTTGTCCGGGTTGTCCTTGCAGGGTTCGCAGACCGTGTAGGTGCCCTTGTCGAATACCGTTGTATCGCCCTCGATGCGTTCGGCGCGCGGCGCGCTGAGATAGGTTTTGTAGGTGCCGGTGACAGTCCCTGCCGTGTCCGTATTAGGCGGCGCGCCGGGGAGTTGCGCGCCGAGCACATTTACGTAGGGATTGGCGGGAGTATCGGCGCGCAAGCTTTCGATGAAACCGTCACGGAAATCGTTGGTCAGGTCGAACCTCGCGCCATGCAGCACCGTGCCATCGCGTTCGGTCAATTTGGCGTGACCTTCGGCATGCACGCGGCCGGAGTTGCGATCGTAAACGACGCGGTCGGCCTCGAGCGTCTTGCCTTTGTAGTAGATCCTCGCGTTGCCTTCGGCCGAAACAATATTCTTTTCCGTATCGTAGCGAAGTTCGTCCGCCTCGACGAACATTTTTGCGGTTTCGCCTGAAGCGCTTTTCGTCTCGTGGCCAGAGGGCGCCTCCGCCGCCACCGGCAAGGCCGCGGCCGGCAACATGGCGCCGGACACGGCAAATGCCAGCACGGGCGAAAGCCAGATCGAACGCCGCGCCCAAAGCCTCGAAGCGATCGCTTTGGCGGGGCATGGCCTGCGCCCCATCAACCGTCCTCCAGATTGAGCAATGCAAACGCGCCGAGCAGGCTCGCGACGATCGCAGGGGACCATGCGGCGGCGAGCGGGCTAAGCAAACCTGCCCCGCCCAAATCGCCGCTGAATTTTACCGCCAAATACAGCACGAACCCCGTGCCCACGCCACCGGTAACCATCTTCTCTATGCTACCAAAACGAAAAAACCTTAACGAAAATGCCGTCGCGATTAAGACCATGGCGATAAACAGGAGCGGCCTCGCCAGAAGCATGTGAAATTGGAGCCGGTAGCGGGTTCCGTCGAGGCCCGCCGTCTCGGCTGCGACGCGCAATGACGGCAAGTCCCAATACGGCACAGAATCTGGCGCAATCAGGCCCCCGATGGCCTCCTCCGGCGAAAGGCTCGTGGCGAGAAGATACGTTCCAGCGGCAAAACTCTGTGCTCCGGGCTCTGCTACCCAAACGTGATCGAATTGCCAAACACCGGGCTCGAGTTTTCCGGTTTTGGCCTCGATCCTTTGCTCGAATGTCCCGGCGCGATTGTAGACATAAGCGGCGACGGACGAAAGTTTTGCGCCGTCCGCCGACACATTGGCGGCCCTTATGAACGCCTCTCCATCGACGCTTTTTTGCCTGATCCACAGCGTGCCGTTGTGCCGATCGCCGTTGCGGCCAAAGAGCTGCGTTTCGATCGCGTACGCGCGACGCTTCATGACCGCGGCGGCCGGATTGAACAGTATCACCGAGATAATTCCGATCGCCGTGGCGATCGCGATCGGAGGAACCAGGAATCCCCACACCGATACGCCCACGGCTCTGGCCACCAGCAATTCCAATTTGCGGGTCAGGTGAACAAACGTCGTCATCGTGCCAAACAACACGCAGAACGGCATGATTTGCTCGGATGCCGAAGGGACACGCAGAAAGGAGAGGTAGGCGATCGCACCGGCCGAGACACCGGCAATGTTTCCAGCGCGCCGCAAAAGCTCGACAAAATCGACGACATAAATCATCCCGGAAATCATCAAAAATACCGCCGCGATGGTCAGCAGGAAACGCGCGGACAGGTAGCGGCCTAGCGTCCAACCGATCATCGCGGCGATCCAGCGCTGGGTTTTTTGAGGCACGCGCCGGGAAACACTGGAAAATCCGGGCCGGCAGACGCCAACGCCGCGCGGATTTGCGGCGCCATTTCCAGTGCGCGGCGAGCCGGAGGGCGGGTCCGGAGTTTGGCGAACGCGTTTTTATTCCGATCACGATTGTTTTTGTGCTGGATCATGTCCGCCAACTTGGCTCGAAATGGGCTCCGAAACTGGACTTTTTCCGCGCATGCCGTTATGAAGCGCGGCGGCAATTCTTCCCATGCCCTGCCCGCGCGTTTCTTTTTTGTTCGTCTTGGCTACGCCCTTTTACCGTCTTGGCTCCGCCCTCGCACGGATTTGCGAATTTGGGACGCAATTCAACCAATGAGGGATGGCGGTTTTTTGGCGGACAAGAGGGTCTTTGAAGCGCAATTCCGATTTAGGGTTAAAATTAAGCGGGCGCAAAACCTATTGTTTGCACGCGAGTTTGTGGCGCCAACAGGGGGCCGTTTCGGGGAACGCACGCAAAGACGCGGGTTCGGTCCTCGTCTTTTAGAGCCGCCCGCCTCGGCCGAGGCAAGGAAAAATGCGAAACTCGGCGCTTGGGAAGGCCATCGCGCCTGCTGGTCCGGGCGCAGGTTTATCATGCTAGGATCGAATGGATGGGTTTTGCAGAATCGCGAGGGTTACCCGCGAACAAACGCCCGATTGGGAAGCGCGCCAAAAGAGGTGCACGCAAGCACATACCCGCGCCCGGCGCGGCAGAGGCAAAAATGGCCGAAACAATGAAAATCGAATTTGTCGCGCTCGCGGCGCTGCCGGTTCAATTGGCGGCCTCCGCGGAACGGGCGGGGGACGAAGCTCTACTCGCGCGGACTCTGGTCATTTTCATGGACAAGGACTTCGCATTCGGCGCGGCAACGCGGCGCCTCATTGGCGATCGCGGAGAGGCGCTGATCAAAAAGGCCGCTGCCACCGTCAAGTTTACGGGGAAGGCTTTGACCGCGCTCGATCTCGTCGCGCCGGCTGGGCTTGCCGCCGAGCGGCTGGTCGTGGTTGGGACAGGGGGCGACGGCGAGAATGAAGAGGGCCAACTCAAAAAGCAACCGCCGCCGCCCGACCACGCTGGCCTCGGCGGCTTTGTCATGGGTAAGCTTGGCCGTTCGGCAAGCGCGACCGTCGCCTTTGATCCGCCCCGCTCCCCGGAGGATCCGGCAAGGGCAGCCACCGAATTCTTGCTTGGGATGCGGCTCCGCGATTACCGGTTCGACGATTATAAGACCAAGAAAAACGAGGACGGGGAGACCGAAGGCCGCGCCGATATTGTTCTTGCCGTCGGCGACCCGGCCGCGGTGCGCCGCCAGTCCAAAGGCGAGGAGGCCGTGGCGGCCGGCGTGCTGACCGCCCGCTCGCTTGTCAACGAACCCGCGAACGTCCTGTACCCGGAAGAATTCGCCAACCGCGCCGCGGCGCTCAAGAAGCTTGGAGTCGAGGTGACGGTCCTCGACGATGCCGCCCTGCGCGAACTCGGGATGGGTGCGCTTTTGGGGGTCGGGCAAGGATCGGCGCGTGGCAGCCGCGCCGTCATCATGCGCTGGCGCGGCGCGAACACCGCGAAGGCCAGCGCCAAGACCAAGGCGAAGCCGCTTGCTTTCGTCGGCAAGGGCGTCTGCTTCGATACCGGCGGCATTTCGATCAAACCCGCCGCCGGGATGGAGGACATGAAGGGCGACATGGCCGGAGCCGCATGCGTCGTGGGCCTCATGCAGGCTCTCGCCACGCGCAAGGCCAAGGCGGACGTCGTCGGCGTGATCGGTCTTGTCGAGAACATGCCGGGTCCGCAAGCGCAACGTCCGGGCGACATCGTGAAATCCATGTCCGGCCAGACGATCGAAGTCATCAACACCGACGCCGAAGGCCGTCTCGTCCTCGCCGATCTGCTTTGGTATGTTCAGGACAAATTCAAGCCAAAATTCATTGTCGATCTCGCGACCTTGACCGGCGCCATCCTTGTCGCGCTCGGCCAGGAGCACGCTGGCCTCTTCACCAATGACGACGAATTGGGCGAGCGGCTCATCGGCGCGGGCAAGGCCACCGGCGAAAAACTATGGCGTCTGCCGCTCGGGGCGGCGTACGACAATATGATCGACTCGAAATTCGCCGATTTGAAAATCACCGGCGGCCGCCATGCCGGGTCGATCACCGGCGCGCAATGCCTCCAGCGTTTCGTC
>JBQTKC010000149.1:0-8239 GCA_052386575.1 Beijerinckiaceae bacterium | reverse complement strand
CAACCTTGCCCGCCGAGGCAAAGATGACGGATTGATAATCCGAGCCAAATCCTCCGATTATCGCTATCCTTCGGCGCAGTCCCAAAAGCCTGTGAAAGTTCGGAGCGGCCCATGAAGCCCACGCTCGTCATCGCCAACAAGAACTATTCCTCATGGTCGTTCCGGCCATGGCTTTTGATGCGCCATCTTGGCCTTCCGTTCGACGAAATCGTGATCCCGCTGGCCCAGGACAATACACGCTCGGAAATCCTGCGCTTTTCTCCTGCCGGCAAATGTCCGTCGTTGCACGATGGAAAAATCGCCGTATGGGATTCGCTTGCAATTATTGAATATCTGGCCGAGGTCTTTCCGGACAAGCCAATCTGGCCGAGGCCGCGGGCAGCGCGCGCGCAGGCGCGTTCACTCGCCGCCGAAATGCATTCAGGCTTCGCCGGTTTGCGCGGGCTGCTGCCGATGAACATGCGCCGCAAAGTCAAGAAACGCGAGCTGACCCCCGAGGCAAGCGCCGATGTCGCCCGCATTGAGGAGGCATTTGGGCAAGCCCGCCGGGAGTTTGGCCGAGCCGGCGGCTTTCTCTTCGGCGATTTCTCGGCGGCCGACGCGATGTTCGCGCCGGTGGTCAATCGGCTGCATGTCTACGACGTGGCGGTGACGGCCTCAACCCGCACCTATATGGACGCAATGATGGCGCTGCCCGCCTGGCAAAAATGGAGCACGGAAGCCGAAGCGGAACCCTGGACAATCGGCAAATACGAAGCCGATTAATCCCACGGCGGTTATCCGGCGTTGCACAATAATTTCGCCTGGCCGGCACCAATTTTATAAATGCTTGCCGTTGCGCCTAGAAAGCACGATTTATAGGGGGAGGAAAGCTCAACACGCGAGGAGCCAAGTGGGTCAACCAAGAGACAATGGCGCGGTCGTCGCGAAAAAGTCCGGCACCAAGTCGAATATCGACGCATTTCTCGAGGCTGCGGCAAAATTGCCGGCGGCGTCCGATTCAGGGCGGGGCAGGCTCATTTTCGCGCTCGATGCGACGATGAGCCGGCAAGCCACCTGGGATATGGCGCAAGCGGTGCAAGGGCGGATGTTCGCGACGGCGGCGGCGCACGGCGGGCTCGATGTTCAGCTCGTCTATTACCGCGGGTTTTCCGAGTGCAAGGCGTCGCGTTTCGTGGCCCGGGATCAGAGCTTGGCCTCCCTTATGACCAAGATCGGGGTGGGGGCTGGCCAGACGCAGATCGAAAAGGTCTTGCGTCATGTCCTCGACGAAGCGCGGAAAACTCCGGTTCGCGCCCTGGTCTTCGTCGGCGACGCGATGGAAGAGCGGCTCGACATTCTCGCCGGGCTGGCCGCCGAAATCGGGCTTTTGGGGGTGAAGGCTTTCCTGTTCCAAGAGGGGCGCGATAGTATCGCGGAGCAGGCTTTCCGGAAGATCGCGCTGCTGACCGGGGGCGCCTACGCGGCTTTCGATTTATCCTCTCCTGAGCGGCTCGTCGCGCTGCTGACCGCCGCGGCGGCATATGCCGCGGGAGGCCGCAGGGCGCTCGAATTCGAGGCGCGCGCGCATGGCGCGCCGGCGGCGGACCACCTCTTGTCGCAAATGCGTTGAACTGGCTTCGCGAAATGATCTATCTTTTCGGCGGACTTTTACTTTTCTGGCTCGCATACACCGCGCTTAAGTCCTTCGCGTCGGCTGATCCAGCCGCACTCGCGCGCTTGATCAAGCGCGGCGGCGGCGGCGCGGCGCTTGTCGCGGGAGCGGTTTTATTGCTCCGGGGACGGCTTGACATGGCGCTTGGGCTTGGCGGACTTGGCGCCTGGTTGCTCGGATTGCGCGGCGAAACACTGTCGCGGATGTTCAATACTTATGGCAGGCAAAGGACTCCACGAGTATCCTGCGTGAGGTCGGCGATGATTGAGATGGAACTCGATCATGGCACCGGCAAGATGCGGGGGATGGTGCTGGCCGGGCCGGATGAGGGCAAATCACTGGACGCGATGACAAGGCCTCAATGTGAAGCCCTCCATGACCTCTGCCGCCGGGACGATCCCGAAGGCGCGAGGCTCATGGAAGCTTACCTCGACCGCCGGTTTGCCGGATGGCGCGCGGCAGCGCAGAACGAGCGCGACCCTCGGCGCGGACGCGCGCGACGCCGCGCCGGCACGATGACCGAGGATGAAGCGTATGAAGTTTTGGGACTTCAGAAAGGCGCGTCCGATGAGGAAGTCGCGCGGTCGCACCGTTCGCTCATGAAGAAATTGCATCCCGATCACGGGGGGTCGACGGACCTGGCGGCTCGTGTCAACGAAGCCAAGGATGTGTTGATGCGGCGTCATCAGTAGGCCCATGGGGAAGCGATGGTCGGCGCCGAGCGCGGAGGGCGCGGCGCTTCTTTCAATTTTTCATGGCGAAACAGGATATTCCTGAGCGGATGAGGGTTTTGCAGGCGCGGTTGGCGCCATCGGCATCGAGTCCGGCGAAGCGCGCCCGGTAGAACGTTTCGGAGCCCTTCTGAACCTTCTCGGTAAAGGCTTGCGCTGTGGTAAGCGTGCTGCGGCCTTCCAATTTGGCGCGGGCGAGGAGTTCGGCCGCCGTGCTCATGTCGGCGGTCGCGCCGATCTGAATCATCCAGCCGCTTCGTGCCGAAAGCCGGCGGACGCCTGCCCCTTTCACGCCGCCGTCTTGCGGCGCCTCTCTTATCGCGGCCGCGATTAGGTCGGGGCCATGGGATCGCGCAGCGGTGGCGCTTGCGCGCAGTGAGGAAGGGGTCGCGGTCGAGAGTTCTCCGCCGTGTCTTGGACGGCCGCGGGCAGTCGAGCCATCGAGGCTTGCCTGTTTCCAAATGTCCTCGCCACGGGCCGTGCGAGGCGCGAAAGTTCCTGGTCTCGGCGCCCCGGAGACAACCGCCGGGCGCGATACTTCGGGCGCGACATCGGCGTTAAGCGAAGCAACCTGGATCGGATCGAGGGCAGGATTTGGCCAGGAGGGGCGTGCGAGGGCGAGCGATTCGATCGTCCCAGGGGAGTGGGTGCCCCGGAGGACTGGTTCAGGGCTCGCTTCGGCTTCCGCGCCACGTTTACCCGCGGTTGCGCCAGATATCGAAGACGCCGTGCGGACTGTCGCGCCATTTGCGATCTCGTCTTCGATCAAATCCGCCATGATCTTGTCGCGGGTCCGCGCGCTTGGCCCGCCGAGGATGACGGCGACGATATAATGACCGTCGCGTTTTACCGAGGTCAGAAGGTTGAAGCCGGACGCACGCGTGTAGCCGGTTTTGATTCCGTCCATTCCCTCGACTCGATCGAGGAGATGATTGTGGTTCTGGATTGTCGCGCCGCGATAGGAAAAGGCGCGGGTCGAAAAAAAGCGATAATAGCGCGGGAAACGCTCCTCAATCGCCCGCCCGAGAATTGCAAGATCGCGCGCCGTCGTAAGCTGTGCGCCGTTGGGCAGCCCGGAGGCATTGGCGAAATGCGTGCTGCTCATCCCGAGAGTATGCGCCTTGCGCGTCATCAGGGCGGCAAAACTCTCCTCGTCCCCGCCGATGGTTTCGGCAATGGCAACTGCTATGTCGTTCGCCGAACGGGTGACGACCGCCTTGATCGCGGCGTCGACGCTGATCGTTTCGCCGGGACGGAGGCCAAGCTTGGTCGGCTTTTGCGCGGCAGCATAAGCAGAGACACGAATATCGCTGTCGAGCCGCAGCCGCCCTTGTTCGAGTTGTTCGAACAAAAGATAAAGCGTCATCACCTTGGTGATCGAGGCAGGAAAGCGCAACTCGTTTTCGCTGCGCGCGTAAAGCGTCCGGCCGGAATTGCCGTCGACAACGATTGCCGCGATGTTCGAGGTGCCGCCGCTTTCCCGTGCGTGGCGGTGGCGGACGGACTCTCCATGATGCCGCCGGACCTCGACTCTGGTTTGCGGCCAATCACCCCGGTGGGGGCGCCAATGGCGGGCCTCGGCGGGAAGTGCAACCACACTCGCCACAACCAAAGCCAGGCCGAGTCCCGTTCCGGCCGCGGTCTGCCTGGCGCGGCAAAACGTCGCGGAAAACTTGAACATTTGCAGCGTCCCCGTCCTTGGTCGGCAGCGCTATCGGTGCGCCGCCTGATGACTCGCCGGGGAACGTTAGTCTTTCGCGGTTACTTGTTGATTAAGGCTCCGATTCAAGTGGCGGCATCGCTTGCGCCGGAGCCGATAGTGCGACGCAACATTCACTTGACGTTTTTTGTGCAATGCACTATTAGAGGCTTGCGAGGCAAACGAACTCGCGAATCTAGCCGATTCCATCAGGCGAGAACCGGCGCGCAAACGTTCGAGGAAGACACATGGCCTACGATTTTGAAGACGTCCAAAACTACGGCAAGGAGCAATTCGGCGCGGCGGCCGCGGCGACGACATGCTTCGCCAAGACCCTGCAGACAATCGCAACCGAAGCGACGGATTATTCCAAGAAAGCCTTGGAACACAATACAACCTTCGTGGAAAAACTGCTCGGCGCCAAGTCCTACGACACCGTGATCCAGATCCAGTCCGACTATTGGAAAGCCTCTTATGCTAGCTTTATCGCGCAGGCGACAAAGATGGGCGAGCTCTATTCCAGTCTGGCCAGGGAGGCTTTCAAGCCCGTCGGAACCGCGCTCACGGTGTACAACGGAAAGAGTTAGGCTAAACCGGAGTAGCGCCGAGGTTTCCTGCCAATTGCGGACCGCCGTTCTGCTCCAGCAGGATGGCGCCGGCCAGACGGATTACCGCCGCGGCGTTGGACAAAACTGGCCAAAGGTTCCGGCGCGCGAGGCGCGGCGGAATTGCTGGCGGAGGGAAGATCAAGGCGACCTCGGTTCCGCGCGTGCTCTTGCCGTTGCGGCGCGTAAGCCGATTGGAGCCGCGCAGCTTGGCCCGATGCGCCGCCTGGAAGGCCATTTGGGCCAACAGGCCGATCTCGGCGTCGCCGAGGACGCTGGCGGACAGATTGGGCCTCGGCTGGCCGGCCACGTTTCGCCACTGGGCGCGTGCTTCGTGGGCGTCATTCTGGCCGAAGGCGGCGGCGATGAAGGCGAGACAACCCGCCGGCGCCCTGGCCTTCGCGGGCCAAGACGTTGCATATGAAATGAACGCGGGGGCGCTGCCAGGTACGGTTCATGACCTTGGAGACGGCCGCATTTTTCCCTTCCTGGCCGCCGGAGAGCGCCAGCTTGACGCCCCGCGGGCCGCGCAGGAACTCGGTCCGAACAGTCTCCGCTTCAAACGGCCCGATTTCCGGGTCCAGGACTTCGTGGCGGCCATCGGCGTTGGTGCCCGCCGCCACGATGACGGCGGCCGGGACGATCCGCCCGTTCTGGCGGGCCTTCGGACAGGTGGCGCCGATCCACAGGCAGGGCCAGCCGCCCTCGATCGGACCTCCAAAAAGGACTTCACCCGCCAGTCTACGTCTTCTGCGAGGCGGCTCGCCTGGCTCTTGGAGACCCCGTTCATGGCCTTGACCAGGTCATCCACCGGCCGGGATGAGACGCCCTCGATGTTCGGCTCCTCGATCACCGCGGTCAGCAGCTTCAAAATCCGCAACTCCGCCGTCCCCGCTCCGGTCTCCCAGCCGCGGTCGCGTCAGCCGTTGCGCTAGACCTGCCGCTCGGCTGCAAGGCCGATCGTCTCACGCAACAAATCCGCACCGGCGCCCTTCTGGATCAGCCCACGAAAGGCGATCATACCCTCGGTCATTTTCGGTCCCTTCACAAACGCGGTTTTGACCGCGGACATGTGGTTCGAGACAACACTCCCCGAAAATTGAATTGCCTGGCATTTGCCGGGAAGCTCGTTGCAAAGCCTCCGCCTTCGCGCGTGCGGCCGCTGCTTTTTTCGGCGCGCCAGCATCGCCTTTTATAACGAACGATGTAAAATTGCTTCGGTTTGCCCAAAACTGATATGGCCCATGAAGCGAACAAGGGCTAAGATTAAAACATTGATCGAGACGCGCCGGCGCTGGCGCCAATTCCTGTTTGCCGGCGAAGAAGGCCAGGCGCGTCACTCGTTGAAGGTCCGTGAGGGTGCCGTCGCCCTGCGGCTAACATTGAAGGGCGAGGATTTGGTGGTGAAGAACGAAGTGGCGGGGCAATTGCAGGTTTGGATTGGCGGCGGCGGTTGCACGGGCGCGCGGTTCGGCTCGGCTTTGCCGGCGTTGACCGCTCCGGTTGCGGCCGTCAAAGACCCGCAGCGAGACGGCGAGAACGGCTCTGGGCCAGGCACGGTTGTCATCACGCGCCCGAAGACCCAGATTCGGCATCCGAGCATGTACCGTGTCTTGCTCTTGAACGACGATTACACGCCGATGGAGTTTGTTGTTTCCGTATTAAGAAAATATTTCAATAAGGGCTTTGAGGAGGCAACACGCATTATGCGTCATGTTCATCAACATGGGGTCGGAGAATGCGGAGTTTTTACCTATGAAATCGCCGAGACGAAGGTTACGCAGGTCATGGATCACGCCCGCAAGCATCAGCACCCCCTGCAGTGTATCATGGAAAAAAAATGAGAGGTTGGAGCCAATGCCGTCGTTCTCCCGCAATCTCGAACAATCGCTGCACCGGGCCTTGGCTATCGCCAACGAGCGGCATCACGAATATGCGACGCTCGAACATTTGCTTTTCAGTTTGACCGACGACGGCGACGCCGCCGCGGTCCTGCGGGCCTGTTCGGTCGATCTCGATCTGTTGAAAAGGAATCTTCGCGAATATATCGACCAAGAGCTCGACAATGTTGTGAGCGAGGATCGCGACGACGCCAAGCCGACTGCGGGATTTCAACGTGTCATCCAGCGGGCGGTCATTCATGTCCAGTCCTCGGGGCGGGAAGAAGTCACCGGCGCCAATGTGCTCGTCGCGATTTTTGCCGAACGCGAAAGCCACGCCGCTTATTTCCTGCAAGAGCAGGACATGACGCGGTATGACGCGGTCAATTACATCAGCCACGGGATCGCCAAACGGCCGGGCCTTTCTGATTCCCGCAGGATTCCGCGCGGCACCGGGGAAGAGGCCGAGGCGCGCGAAGCAAAGGACGCCAAGGAAAACGGCGAGTCGAAGAAAAAGGAAGGCGCGCTCGAAGCCTACTGTGTCAACCTTAACAAGAAGGCGCGAGACGGACGGATCGATCCGCTGATCGGGCGCGAGGCGGAAGTCCAGCGCACCATTCAGGTCTTGTGCCGCCGGCACAAGAACAACCCTCTGATGGTCGGAGATCCTGGTGTCGGCAAGACGGCGATCGCCGAGGGTCTTGCCCGCAAGATCGTCATGGGCGAGGTGCCGGAAGTCCTCGCCGAGGCGACGGTTTTCGCGCTCGACATGGGCACTCTTCTTGCGGGCACCCGCTATCGCGGCGATTTCGAGGAGCGCCTGAAACAGGTGATGAAGGAAATCGAGAACCACAAAAAGGCTATTTTGTTCATCGACGAGATTCACACCGTGATCGGAGCGGGGGCAACGTCGGGCGGCGCCATGGATGCGTCCAATCTGTTGAAACCCGCCTTGGCGCAAGGCGCGCTGCGCTGCATCGGTTCGACGACCTATAAGGAATACCGGCAATATTTCGAAAAAGATCGCGCGCTCGTGCGCCGCTTTCAGAAGATCGACATCAACGAACCCTCGATCCCCGACGCCATCGAAATCATGAAAGGGCTGAAACCCTATTTCGAGGAATTCCATAGGCTTCGCTATACCAACGAAGCGGTGAAGGCGGCAGTGGAACTTTCGGCGCGCTACATCAATGACCGCAAATTGCCGGACAAGGCGATCGACGTGATCGACGAGACCGGGGCGAGCCAGATGCTTCTGCCCGAACCGAAGCGGAAAAAAACGATCGGCATCAAGGAAATCGAGGCCACCATCGCGACGATGGCGCGGATTCCTCCCAAAACCGTGTCGAAGGACGACGCCGAAGTTCTCGAACATTTGACCGAGACGCTGGAGCGCGTCGTCTACGGCCAAAACGAGGCGATCGCGGCATTGACAGCCGCGATCAAACTGGCCCGCGCCGGTTTGCGCGACGGCGAGAAACCGATCGGAAGCTATCTCTTCTCGGGGCCGACTGGCGTTGGCAAGACCGAGGCCGCCCGTCAGCTTGCGGTCAGCCTCGGCGTCGAACTCGTGCGCTTCGACATGTCGGAATATATGGAGCGCCACACCGTTTCAAGGCTTATTGGCGCACCGCCCGGCTATGTCGGCTTCGATCAAGGCGGTCTTCTGA
>JBQTKC010000148.1:0-7170 GCA_052386575.1 Beijerinckiaceae bacterium | reverse complement strand
ACCATACCGGCGGCCATCAGGCCAAGCAATGCCCATGCCGTCTGCGACGGCGTGCTCGGCGCCGGACGGTAGCCAGAATAGTCCATCGCGTAACTCTCGGCCCCTTCGCCCCAGCCGCCATCCATGTTCTGAAGGCTTTTAAGCCAGGCGGCGGCTTTTCGCACCTCGGCGCTTCGCGGATTGTGTTTGACGGCACTAAACGCACAAAGCACCGACCATGTTCCGTAGATGTAGTTCATCCCCCAGCGGCCGAACCAGCTGCCATCCTTCTCCTGGGTGCGCAGAACATATTCGACGCCGCGCGCGACCGCGGGATTGCCGGCGACAGTCTCGCCGAGCTGGGCCAACATGGAAATACAGCGCGCCGTCACATCGGCAGTCGGCGGATCGAGCAGCGCGCCATGATCGGCGAAAGGGATGTAATTCAAATACTCCCTGTCGTTATCGGATTCGAACGCGCCCCAGCCGCCATTGCTGCTTTGCAGGCCTTCGATCCATTCTTTTCCGCGCGCGATTGTCTCCTTGAAATCGAGGCCGCCGCTGGCCGCGCGGTCCATCGCCATTGCCACGACGGCGGTGTCGTCGACGTCGGGATAATACGCATTGGCATATTGAAACGCCCACCCGCCAGGCCGGACATGAGGTTTTTGCGTGGCCCAATCGCCTGCGATTTCGGTGATTTGTAGGGGTTCGAGCCAGGCAAGCGCGGCGCGAACACGCGGTGCCACGGCTTCGCCGCCAGCCTCCATCAACGCGTGGCAGGCAAGTCCGGTGTCCCACACCGGCGAGACGCAAGGCTGGCAATAAGCCTCGTCTTCGTGGACGGCGAGCAGCTTGTCGATCGCCTTTAGGATCTGGACCATCTTTGGATCTCGCCTTTGATAACCGAGCGCATCGAACATCATCGCCGAATTGGCCATCGCGGGAAAAATCCCGCCAAGCCCATCCTCGCGGTTCAATCGCTCCTCGACGAAGGCGACGGCCTTGGCGATTGCGCGCCGGCGCAAGCTCTTGGGAAAATAAGGCTCCGACCAGCGCAAAATCTTGTCCACTGCGGCAAATAGCGCGGTCCAAGGAAATTTTTGATGCGGCGCGCCGGGCCAATGGCGAACCGCGTCCGGCGGCTCGACGAAAAGTTCGTCGAGCGCGGCATTGCGCGGATTCTCCGCCCGCGGCTTCAAGGCCATCACGACCATGAGCGGCACGAGAACCGTGCGGCTCCAATAGGAGATTTTGGTCAAATGGGAGGGAAACCAGCGCGGCAAAAGCATGATCTCGACCGGCATGACCGGCACCGCGCGCCAGGGCAGCACACCAAACAGCACCAGAAGCACGCGGGTAAACACATTCGTGTTCGCCGCGCCGCTATGTGCGAGGATCGCCTCGCGGGCGCGACGCATATGTTCCGCCTCGGGGGAATCGCCTACCGCCTTCAGCGCGAAATAGGCCTTGACGCTGCTGCTGATGTTGAAATCACCATCGGTAAACAGCGGCCAGCCGTCTTGTGCCATTTGTTTGCGCCGGAGGTACGCAGCGATCTTGGCTTCGAGCGCGGCATCGGCAGGCTCGCCGAGATACCGCTTAAAGAGAATATATTCCGCCGGGATCGAAACATCCGCCTCCAGCTCGAAGACGAAATGCCCATCCTCGCGCTGCGTGGCCAACAGCGCTTGGCTGGCCCGCAAAACCGCGGCTTCGATCTCGGCGCGGGCCGGGTCCGCGACTGCGGCACTTTCAGTTATGCCGTTCAAATCTTCCATCGAGGCGGTCCCTTCCTTAATGCGATGCCGAGACCAGATACGCTGCCCGATAGCCAGAGCGGATCGCGCCCTCGATCGTCGCGGGCAGTCCCGTCGCGGTCCAATCTCCCGCAAGCACCAGATTGGCATACGCCGTTCCGGCGGCAGGCCGGCGCGCGTTTCCGGCAACCGTGGCGGCGAACGTCGCCCGCTTTTCCTTGACGATCTGCCATGGCGGAAGCGGTTTTTCAATCCTCGCCACTTCCGCGGCTTCCGCCCAGATGGTTTTGGCGAGTTTTTCGCGCGGGACGCCGAGGAGGCGATCGGCACTGCTGATCGTAACCGAAAGCCTGCCGGGAAACGAAAACAGCCATTCGATGGTCCCGTTGACGATGCCAATGAGAGGGGGCAGATTTTCCGGCGGGGAGATTTTGAAATGCGCATTGACGATCGCGCGATAACCCTCGGGCGTTTGTAAGCCCGGCACGAGGTCCCGCGCGGCATGAGGCGGAACCGCGAGAACCACTTTGTCCGCCGCGCCGAGTTGCACCGCATCGTCGCCGAAATCGAGGGCGGCGGCGTGGCTGTTTGCAAACTCGATTGCGCGCAGCCTATGGTCGAACCGGATCGATACCCCCCGCCCCGCCAGATAATCGAGCGCGGGCGCGATGAACGTGTAATAGAGGTCGCGCGCGGCGACCAGCGGGCGGCAGGCGCGCCCTCCGCGGCCAAGCGTTTCAAGCACCACGGCGGCGGCGAGGCGGGAAGACGCTTCGGCGGGCTCGGTATTCAAGGCAGCGAGAAATATGGGTCGCCACAGGCGCTCGTAAAGCAGTCCATCGCAGCACATGACCGTGCCGAGCGGCGCGTCCTTGCCGGGCACAAGAAGCCGCAGGAGGCTAAGATAGTCTAGCGGGCCGGTGCCCGGCACCCGCCGGAGCGGCGAGAAAATCCACCACGGAAGCAACCCTGCGTTCGGGCGTAACCGCCAGCGCTCCTTGGTTGCGAGATCGACGAAAGCAAACTCGGCTTTTGGCGGCCCCGCCAATCGGTCCTCGCTTCCAATCGCCGAGAGGAATTTTCGCGCATCGTGATTGCCGGACAAAAGCAAATGATTGCCATTGTCGATCGTCATGCCAAGCACCGGGTCGTAATAGGAGCGGCAGCGCCCGCCTGCCTGCCGCGCGGCCTCGTGCAGCACGATTTCGCGGGACCCTCCCGCAAGGCGCACCGCCGCGGCGAGTCCGGCAAGGCCCGCGCCAACCACATGGACAGTGGATTTATGCATTAAAGGAAGCCATAACGCAGAAGCGCCAGGATGACGCGATGGCGGGGCGTGCGAATGGGGTTACGCGGCGCGGCAAAACCGCGCCTTTCCAGGCGAATCAGGATGGCGCGGTAAACGTCCGCCATGATTCTTGGCGCGCGCACGCTCGCGCGTGGGCAGCGCGCCATGATGCGCTCCGCTTCGGCAAAATGCTCCTTGGCCCGCGCGATGGTTGGCGCGCAAGCCTGTGCCAGCGCCGGATTACTGAAAACCGCGCGCGGCTCCGCCTCAATAATGCCCGCCGCACGGAGATCCTCGCGCGCGAGATAGAGCCGGCCGCGGGCCGCGTCCTCGTCGAGGTCGCGCAAGATGTTGGTAAGCTGGAGCGCGCTGCCAAGATGATGCGCGAGGCGCCGGCCTTCCATCTCCGGCATGCCAAAAACGCGCGCGGAAAGGCGCCCGGCCGCGCTTGCCACGCGGTCGCAATAAAGTTCGAGCATGGCCAAATCGGGTGCCCTTATATCGGCCTTGATATCCATCTCCATGCCATCGATCATGGCGCAAAAATCCTCGCGCCGCAGACCGAAAGCATGGATTGCATTGGCGAGACCTTGCAACCTCCTGGGCGTGCGATCTTGCATGCTCTCGCCTGCATAAATCGCGCCGATATCGCGCCGCCATTGCGCGAGCGCTTGCCCGCGGACGTGGCGCGGACCCACTTCGTCCGCGATGTCATCCACGGCGCGGCAAAAGGAATAGATTTCGAACATCGCCTCGCGGCGCCGGCGCGGCAGAATACGCATGGCGGCATTGAAGGAACTGCCGCGCGCGCGCGCGGACGCATCGGCTGGCTCCGCCGCCCGGAACGCGCCGCTCATGCGCCACCGGCCGGCGTCGCCGCGGCATGTCGCGGCTGGATGTACGCCAAGAGCCCATTGGCAACGCCGAGGCTCGACCAGGCGAGAGCGCCGGACTTCGTCAAATGCACCGGTTCGCTCAACGGATCGCGCTCGAGCAACAGAGCGTTGAGCTTGCTGGCGAGGCGCGCGATCACGGCGGTCTCCAGGCATAGGCGGAAGTCGCGGACCTGGGCCGGAAGGCAGCGGCCCAACGCGACCAGCGGCGCGGTCCGCCTGGCCACGCCTTGCAAAACCGCGCGCAGCTCTGGGGAAGCTTTCGCGGCGGCGAGCGCGTCCGGACGAAGGCCTTGCGCGGCGAGCGCATCTTGCGGAACATAGACGCGATCGTGGTTGCGATAGTCGGCGCCGCAGTCTTGCAAATGATTGATGATCTGCAGCGCCGTGCAAAGCGCGTCGGAGGCAGGCCAGGTTGTTTCGCTTTCGCCATGCACATCGAGAACGAAGCGCCCGACCGGCGCCGCCGAAAAGGCGCAATACTCCATCAATTCGGACCAATTCGCGTAGCGATGTTTGACGGCATCCATCCGAAACGCGCGCAGCAGATCAAGTGCATGACGCGGCGAAAGATCTCGCTTGGCAAGGGCATGCCGCAGCGGCAGCGCGGCTTCGACCGCCTCGCTTCGTCCGGTCAACGTCGCCTCGAAAAGGTCGAGCCCGGCAAGTTTGGCGTCCGGTCCGAGCGAAGGACTATCGGCGACGTCGTCGGCGCCGCGTGCGAAACGGTAATAAGCAAGAATCGTGGCGCGATGCTTTGGCGCAATGAGCATGGAGGCGACAGGAAAATTTTCGCCCCTGTGCGTTTTCGATTGTTTTATCGGCAAGTCCGGTGTCATCGCATTTGTCCACTGCCGCGAAACCATGCCAAGGCCTCCTTGAGCGCTTCGGGATAGGGCCGCGCCTTGTAGCCGAGGCCGCGTTCGGCCTTCGCGGAACGAATGAACATGGCGTGCGCCGGCATTCGCGGTACGTCGCGTGAAGTGCACGGCTCGCGCCTGGTCGCACGATCCATGGTTTCCGCCCCGAACGTTAAAGGATATACCAACGCGCGGCAGCCGAAGTCCAAGCGGATGGAGGCCGTTGTTTGGGTGCTTGCCGGCCGCGGCAAGGCGCGGACGCGGTAACCGTGCGGATCTGGGCACGCGCCACGGCGGACCCCCGAAGCGCTTGTGACCGAAACTCTGTTCCCTGCCACTCTGCGCGGCCTCCGCAAAAATTCCGAAACCGGGCAGTTTGGCGCACCGGGCCAGCATGGTCACGTAATCATGTGAGTGCAACAATCCGCTTGCCATGACTATCAGTTAGGATGTCACATGACCAATTTATCACCGGCGTAGAGGACGCAACTCTCGCTTGAGAATACGCCATAATTTGGCGGCTTTAATCGGAAATCTTGCTATAGTCGCGCAATGAACGAACGCGCCGCCTCCGTGACAAAATCCGCTCCTCCCGAGAATACGTCCTCCCCGCGCGCGCTTTCGCAACTCGTGCCATATCTCTTGCGCTACAAGCCGCGCATTGTCGCGGCGCTGCTCGCGGTGACCGTGGCGGCGGCAGCGACCTTGGCGGTGCCGCTGGCGATTAGGCGGATGATCGATTTCGGCTTTTCGCCCCAAAGCGCGGGCCTGATCAACTCTTACTTTTTGGCCCTCGTCGCCGTCGCCGCGATTTTGGCGCTGGCCTCCGGATCGCGATTCTACTTCGTGACGACACTCGGCGAACGTGTCGTGGCCGACCTTAGAACGGATGTGTTCAAACATCTTTGCCGCCTCGACGCAGCCTTCTTCGACACCGCGCGAACCGGCGAGCTCATGTCGAGGCTCACCGCCGACACGACCCAGTTGAAGTCCGCCTTCGGTTCCTCGGCGGCGGTCGCGCTGCGCAATTTCTTTTTGTTTGCCGGCGCGGTTGCGATGATGGTCTATACGAGCCCGAAACTTTCCGCCTCCGTGCTCACCGCCATTCCCATTATTGTCCTACCGCTCGTCGCCTCTGGCCGCCAGGTTCGCAAACGGTCCCGCACGGCGCAAGATACGCTCGCCGGGGCGAGTGCCTATGCCGCCGAAAATCTCGCCGCCGTCCGCGTGATGCAGGCCTTTGGCGCCGAGCCCGCCACCGGCCGCCACTTCGGCGACGCCGTGGAGGAAGCCTATGCCGCCGCCCGCACTGCCGCGCGTGCCCGCGCGGTCCTCACGAGCGTTGTGATATTCCTCGTCTTCGCGAGCATTGTCGGCGTGCTTTGGTTTGGCGCGCGGGACGTTCTCGCTGGCCGCATGACTGGCGGCCTTTTGTCGCAGTTCGTTCTTTACGCCATTTTGGCCGCGGGCGCATTGAGCGAGTTGAGCCAGGTGTGGGGCGAAATAGCCGCCGCCGGCGGCGCGGCCGGCCGGATCGCCGAGATACTTGCCTTGCGGCCGGCAATTGTGGCGCCGGTTTCAGCCGCCGCGCTGCCCGTGCCGGGCCGCGGCGAAATCGTCTTTGAGCATGTCGATTTCGCTTATCCGGCTAGGCCGCAAGAGTCCGCCTTGCACGGCCTTTCATTCAAGATAGCGGCCGGGGAAACGGTCGCCATCGTCGGACCTTCCGGCGCCGGCAAGTCAACCTTGTTCCAGCTTCTCTCGCGGTTCTACGATCCCGCCTGCGGCCGCATTCTGCTCGATGGCGTCGACATCAAAAGCGCCGATCCCGCAGAACTGCGGCGGCGGATCAAAAGCGTGCCGCAGGACGCGGTGATCTTCGCCGCCTCGATCGCCGATAATATCCGCTATGGCGCGCCAGACGCGAGTATGGAGGCCGTGCGCGATGCGGCCAGGCGGGCCGCCGCCGACGATTTCATTCGCGCCTTGCCGCAGGGCTATGCGACGCTGGCCGGCGAGCGCGGCGTGACCTTGTCGGGCGGGCAGCGCCAGCGGATCGCCATCGCGCGGGCGATTTTGCAGGAGGCGCCGGTGCTGCTTCTCGACGAAGCGACGTCCGCGCTCGATTCCGAGAACGAGGTCATGGTTCAGGCCGCGCTCGAAAAAGTGATGGCGGAACGCACGACTCTTGTCATCGCCCACCGGCTGGCGACAGTCCTGCGGGCCGATCGGATTCTTGTCCTCGACAACGGCCGGTTGATCGAGGAAGGCACGCATAACGCTCTTGTCGCCAAGATCGGCCTTTACGCCCGCCTGGCAAAACTTCAATTCGAAACCGGCGATGCCGCGCTCACCCCCCGCGAGCCGGCGGCGGCGGAGTAAAAGGTGCG
>JBQTKC010000147.1:0-3020 GCA_052386575.1 Beijerinckiaceae bacterium | reverse complement strand
GTCCTGGCCGAAGCGAGAATACCGACCGCCTGCGAGATGGTGCGCGGCCCGATGTCGAGGATCATTTGATCTTCGGCGACCGAGTCGATGTCGACGGTCTTTGTGCGAATATTCGCAAGCCGCGGGGCGACAACCGCATCGACGGGCAGGACGAGCCTGCAATTTGCCCCTTCGGCATCGGCGATAATCTGGCGGGCGACATCGGTGAATGCCTTCTCGTAGAGCGATGTGCCGACCGCCTTGCCGCTCGCCGCGAGAAGCGTGTTGGCCATGGCCCCGCCGACAAACAAATATTCGACCTCTCGCATAAGGTTGCCGAGAAGCTCGAATTTGGTCGAGATTTTCGCGCCGCCGACGATCGCGGCCAGCGGACGCTTTGGGTTGGCCAGCATCCGTTCCAGCATTTCGAGCTCATGCTGCATGCTGCGCCCGATATAGGCCGGGAGCTTGTGCGCCACCCCTTCGGTCGAAGCGTGCGCGCGATGGGCGGTGGAAAAAGCGTCGTTGACGTAAATATCGCCGAGTTCGGCCAAGGCATCGACGAAAGCCGGATCGTTCTTTGTCTCGGCGGCACGGAACCTGGTATTTTCGAGCACGAGAACGTCGCCGTCGCCCATCGCATCGACCGCGCTTTTCGCGACTGGGCCCGCGCAATCGGAAGCAAAGGCGATATAGCGTCCGAGCTGGCGTTCAATTTCCACCGCGACGGGTTTTAGCGAGTTCTTCGAGTCGGGGCCGCTCGCCGGGCGGCCGAGATGCGACAACAGGATAACCTTGCCTTTTTTTTCCGAAATCTCGCGAATATTCACGAGGATCCGGTCGATGCGGGTCGCATCAGAGATCTTGCCGTCTTCCATCGGGACATTGAGGTCGGCGCGAACGAGCACTCTTTTGCCTGCGAGGTCCACATCGTCGAGTGTCCGGAACGCGGACATTGGCGCTGTTCTCGTCATTTCAGTTTTCCCATGGCGGCCGCGACATCGATCATGCGGTTCGAGAAGCCCCACTCGTTGTCGTACCAGGCCAGGACGCGCACGAATGTGCCCTCGATCACTTTTGTCTGATCCATGTGAACGACCGAAGAATGCGGATCGTGATTGAAATCGGCGGACACATTCGGGCTTTCGGTGAATGAGAGAACACCTTTCAATTGGCTTTCCGAGGCGCGCTTGACCGCGTCCTTTATCTCATCGGCTGTCGTTTTGCGTTTGGCGAGGAATTTGAAATCGACGACGGATACATTGGGGGTGGGCACGCGGATCGCCGCTCCGTCGAGTTTGCCATCGAGCTCGGGCAGGACGAGACCGATGGCGCGCGCGGCTCCGGTCGAAGTCGGAACGATCGATAGCGCGGCCGCGCGAGCCCGGTAAAGGTCCTTGTGCAACGTATCGAGCGCCGGCTGATCGCCTGTATAGGAGTGGATCGTCGTCATGAACCCCGTTTCGATGCCAATCGCGTCATTGAGGACCTTGGCCACCGGGGCAAGGCAATTGGTCGTGCAGGAGGCATTGGATACAACGAGGTGAGCTTTTGTGAGCTTTGCGTGATTGACTCCGAAAACGACGGTCATATCCACATGATCGCCCGGTGCGGAGATCAGGACACGCTTTGCCCCGGCTTTCAAATGCGCGGCGGCTTTGTCCTTTGTAGTGAAAAGGCCGGTACATTCGAGCGCGATGTCGACGGCAAGCTCCTTATGCGGCAACTCGCCCGGATCGCGGATCGCGGTCACCTTGATTGGACCCTGGCCGGCATCGATCGAGTCGCCCGCAACCTTGATTTCGCCGGGAAACCGGCCATGCACGGAATCGAAGCGCAGCAAATGGGCGTTGGTCTCGACCGGACCAAGATCGTTGATGGCGACAAGCTGAACGTCCGTGCGCCTCGATTCGGCGATCGCACGCAGGATGTTGCGGCCGATGCGGCCAAAACCATTGATCGCGACTCGAATCGCCATTGCTTCTCCTTCGCCGCGGGCGGATTGGCGCGTTCCACGCCTTCCCGTACGGTATGATGGCTAGTTTAACCCTCGTCAACGGTTGCAACGCCGCGCCGCGGCCTCGGCGACGGTTTCCGGCGTAATTTTGAAATGATTGTAAACATCCTTGTAGGGCGCGCTGGCGCCAAAACCGGTCATGCCGACAAAAATCCCATCTTCGCCGATGATCGCGTCCCAACCTTGACGGACCGCCGCTTCGACCCCGACCCGCACAGGCGCATCGCCAATGACCTTTTGCCGCGCGTCGCGATCCTGAGATAAGAAAAGTTCCATACAGGGTACCGAGACGACCCGCGTGGCGAGCCCCTGCTCTATCAAAATGCGCCGCGCGTCGAGCGCGAGCGAGACTTCCGAGCCGGACGCGAAGATCGAAACCTTGGCAGGTCCGCCATCCGCGGGCGCCAGTTCATAGGCCCCCGCCGCGGACAAATTTTCAGGCGTGAAATCGAGCCGGACGGAGGGCAGGTTTTGCCGAGTCAGCGCGAGAATAGAGGGCGTGGATTTCGCGTGCAGCGCGAGCTGCCAGCATTCAAGCGTCTCGGTGCGGTCGGCGGGCCGGAAAACAAGCAGATTTGGAATGGCGCGCAACGCGGCCAGATGCTCGACTGGCTGATGTGTCGGACCGTCTTCGCCTAGCCCGATTGAATCATGCGTAAAAACCTCGATCGCGCGAATTCCCATTAGGGCTGCAAGACGCAGCGCCGGGCGGCAATAATCGCTAAAGGTCAGAAATGACGCTCCCGATGGGATAAAGCCGCCATGCAAGGCGATGCCGTTGACCGCCGCCGCCATGCCATGCTCGCGCACACCCCAATGGACATAGCGCCCAGCGTAGGACGAAGGCGCGATTTCGGGTGTCGCCGCGACCTTGGTATTGTTCGACGGGGTGAGATCGGCCGAGCCGGTGAGGAGTTCGGGAATAGCTTTGGCGAGAACATCTAGCGTCGCCTGGGAGGCCTTTCTTGTGGCGACGGGCGCACAATCGTCGGTTAGCTTGCGTTTGTAGGCGGTCACGGTCTCG
>JBQTKC010000146.1:0-3525 GCA_052386575.1 Beijerinckiaceae bacterium | reverse complement strand
ATTCTGGCCGCCTGCTCTCGACTATCCGCTGCACGGGGACATCAACGGCGCTCCAGCTGTAGAAAAACGCAGGGTCGATTTCCCGGCATCTAGCCAGCAGCGGAGCAATAACGGCTTCTACAAGCTCCTCACGAAACTCCACCAGCAGAGCGATCCCAAGGGAGTTTGTTTCTGCCTTGCCATTCCAGGCAGAAATATATTGGCGCAGCTCTGCGATCGAGAACCGGCCCAGAACCCCATCGCCTGCCAGTGCACGCAAAGCTGCTTTTTGGTAAAAGCGATAGACCTCCGTCTCCGTGTCAAGCTGCAAGTCGAGCATGTCGCGTTCGCTTGCTTTCTCAAGCTCCTTTAGGCGTTCCGAAATCCGCCATGCTCTATAGCCGCCCGAGAAATCATGCCCAATCACGGTAGGAAAGGGAGCACCAAGCATCCGCTGATTTGCATTGACGAGGAATCCGCTCGGCGGATTGATAATGCTTAACAACTCATGCGGCGGAACGTAACCGCTCCATCCTTTGCTGTTATCAGCCCAGGACTCGCTGAAGAGACCATCCATGCCGGCCCGCCGGGGAATCTTTCCCATATAGGTCCAACCGATGTTCCCAAAGCTGTCTGCCAGTAGAACGTTCAACTGCGGCCCGCCGATGCGATGGAGCACTTCTATTGCTGCCTGCACCGTCGTCGCGTTGGCGACGTCCATAAGCCCCAGATCGACCGCCGTAGGATCGAGCGCCGTCCAATGAACCGCGACCGGCCGTCGCAGCAAGGGATCCGGGAGCACCGGCCCCCAAATCGTCGTCCGAACCTTCAGCGTCTCATCCGCACCGCCGCGAACAAGGATCTTTTCGGCTCTCGTTCCAAACGGAAGCGCGCCCGACGGAGCCCGGTATTGGCCGGACTCGTCAGAATCTTCCTCGATCGTGACCAGATCGGCGAAATCGCCCTCGATACTGGTCATCCCCCAGGCAAGCCGCCCATTTGTACCAGCAGCCACCACAGGAATCCCAGGCAACGTCACGCCCGACAGGGTTGCGCCCGAGTAGCGCAGTTCCGCGCGGTACCAGACATTTGGCACCGCAAGTTCAAGGTGCATATCATTGGCGAGGATCGCGCGCCCGTCCCGCGTCTTCGATGGCCCAACGACCCAGCCATTCGAACCGCGGGGGTTGCCGGCGCCCGAAACGATCGGGCTCCCAGCATCTCGAGCACCCTTGGCCTTGTTTAGTAGAGCGCTGAGATCGGCTACCGGAATGGCATCCGCGGCGCAACGGCTTGGGTTCCGCGGCGCCAACACTTCGTTGTAGCAGTCGCTCTCCGGAGTGAGAAAATCGACGACAGATTGTGGTAATACTTGCCGCATAACAGTCGCCGTGCGTTCTTGGTCTCCGGACCAAGACAGCAAAGCTTGCATCGTGAGCATGACAAGGATGCTATCTTCCGGCTGCCACGACTGCGGAGCGTAACGCAAAAGGGTGAATTCGATCGGGAACATCTTTGCGTTGGCCATTGCTTGATTGACGCCCGCGGCATAGGCCTCAAGTAGATCGCGCTGCCCCGCCGGAAGCCTGTAAAGAATAGTTCTTGCCAATTGGCCAAAACCCATGACCCTGTTCCAGCGATCCTCTTCGAGCGCCGCCTCGCCAAAAATTTCGGCGAGGCGCCCCGCCGCTCTACGCCTGAGCAAATCCATCTGAAACAGCCGATCCCCGGCTGTCACGAATCCAAGAGCATGAAAGGCATCGACAGCATTTTCGGCGGTAATGTGAGGCACTCCAAGGCTGTCGAATTCGACCGCAACCGCTGCTCGAAGTCCGGCCAGCGTCCGAACGCCTTCTCGGGTCGGGAGAGGTGCCCTAATCGCATAAATCAGCACAGCCACAACGGTAATTGTAATGACGAGCAAAGCCAAGGCGCCGTATCGAAGCGATCGTCGCATTACATGAAGCGTGACGAAGCTGAGGTTTCGCGTCAAAATGCACCAAGCATTACGCATCAAGCCATTCCAGAACCTGCCTAATAGAAGCATGCAGATTGGGGTTCGCTATTATACTGTGGTGGTCTGCATCAACGATCATCTCGTGAGTTTTTGCCCCTGATATCCTCGCCCAATCAACGGCTGGAACATCGCCTTTCAAGAGTGAGGCCTTCGCCCACCAGACGTGGAGAGTACCAGCAAAACGAGGCGGTTGGAACGTGTCCTCAATAGCGGCGACGTGGCGCCATAACGAAGTTTCGAGGCGAAGAGCCTCAGGCGAGACATGGTTAAACCAAAGCCCTTTCTCTCGCCCCCATAATGCGGCGGCCGCAGGGCGTTCGGCAGGCTTAGCATTGGAAAGAATCTGCTCAAGTTCCGATGATTCACGGTCCGGTAGGGCCGCAAGACTGGCCTGAGCTTCAGGGTCCTTTAGAAACTCGGTAAGGCGCCCTTGCCAATCCGCCGCGTCGAGTTCTTGCGGCAAATCCGTATCAATCAGCCCCACAAAGCTGACGTCCGCACCCAATTCGCTAAGCCGCGCCGCCATCCCGATCGCAATTAGACCACCATGCGACCATTCCATGAGACGGTAGGAGCCTCCCGGATGATGAAGGCGAATGAGGTCCACATAGTCCCTTATGACAGCGTCAAAATCCTCTGCGTCAATGGCCGGATTTCCGATGGCGCGCATTTGTATTCCGTAGATCAGATCGGCAGGATCAAGCGCCGCGATCAGCGGCTGATAGCCTCGAACATGCCCCACGCCGGTATGGAAAAGATAGAGCGGCGGGCGTTCCCCGAGGCCGTCGCGCACCTTTACAAGAGGAGAAATGGAAATGCTGTGCTGCGACTGCAGCCATTCGGCCAGCGTGGCAATTGTTGGAAACTGGAACAATGCGACGAGGGGAATGTCAGCCTGCAGGGCGTCCCGCATCTTCTGGGTCAGCTGCACGGCAAGAAGTGAATGCCCTCCGAGATCGAAAAACCCATCATGCCTTCCTACCGAAGGAAGGCCGAGAGCATTCGCCCAGATACTGGCAAGCGTTACTTCTGTCTCGGTTACGGGCGCATTGGCGTCTTCTTTTCCTGCTGAGCCGTTATTGTCCTGGTCCATGGCGGTCAGCACCGGCGGCAAGGATGATCGCCGAAGTTTGCCGTTCTCGTCGCGTGGCAGCTCCGCCATGACCGACCATAAACTTGGCACCATAAAGGCTGGCAGCACCGTCCGCGAATAACCTCGGAGAAACGCAGGTGTCACCGTTGCATCCTTGGCCTCCACAAAAGCGACGAGGCTGCTCTCGCCTTTGCGAACTCTTTGCATGACGACGGCGGCGCAAGTCACGCCGGCGTATTCGTTGAGGCGCGCCTCAATCTCCTCAAGTTCGATGCGCAAGCCGCGCAGCTTCACTTGATGATCCGCCCTGCCGCGAAATTCCAGCAGGCCGTCATTGCTCCAGCGAGCGAGATCGCCGGTGCGATAGAGCCTCCCTCCTTCCTCACCGAAGGCATCGGGGATGAAGCGTTCTGCCGTTAGACCAGGCTGATGATGA
>JBQTKC010000145.1:0-13384 GCA_052386575.1 Beijerinckiaceae bacterium | reverse complement strand
GTTCCCATTGATCGTCGCGTAACGCATAACGTCGCATCGGTCGGCCCCTCCTCTGGCCGGCCACCTATGAGTCAGAGAAAAAGTGATTCGGGAATCCCCTAACTGAACACAGGCCCTAGATGGAATCGATGAAGGTTACTTTCCTACGCGAACGGGGTCCTTTGCTGGCTATCTTCATCCAAGCAAGAGTGGCGGAGGACAGTGACTCCGGCTAGCTCCTGACTTCACCGCAGCCCCGCGCTTCGTGAGCCGCCGCAACACAGTAAGGACTCGCGCCGCGACGAGTTCTTTGAACGCCACGTTATCGGAAGGAATCCCCTTCGACTGCATGACAGCGGCGGCTATTTTGGCCGAAGTGAGCGGTCCTAATGATATCCGCAAGGCGTCTTGTGTAAGCCGAGACAGCGCATTGTGGGCAAAGTAACGCGTGCGCCGATAGGTCTGCTTAGGCGGGACGGTGTTTGGATTTATCCCCGCCGCAAATAGCCGGATAGTAGCATCTAGGTTTGCGAACTTCCTACGCTGGCGCGCGATCCGCTTTTTCGAGGTCGCGAATATGGCCGCTGATTTACGCGCGCCTAAGACGAAAGGCTGACATTACATGGGTGTTGGTCATGCACCGAATTTAGGTGCGGACCCGATCCACTTCTTGTGGCGGTTGCGCCATAATACCGGAATTCAAGCATAATTTTCGAACCCGGCGGGTGAATCGAACGATGAGTTTTTTCGAATGGAATTCAACTGTCGACCGATGCTACGATGTCATGGGCGCAAGCTGGTAAACTCTGGTCTCGCATTGCTTTTTGCGGTATTGGCGCTCCTAGGAGGAACGAGCCTTGCACAGGATACTTTGCAGAGCGGGCGTCATCGGCGCCTTGGCCACCATGATGGCCGCCTTTGACGCCAGCGCTTTTCCAATATCACCGGTTCCTAATGAGAGCTCCGTTGTGACGCTGGTTGCGGGAGGATGTGGCCTCGGATTTCACCGGGGTCCGTATGGAGGCTGCCGGCCCAACGCAGCGGGATACCCAGCGGCCGTGTACCGCGGCGGAGTATATCGTGGCGGCGTATATCGCGGCGGCGTGTACCGTCGCGGCGGCGTGTACCGCGGCGGCGTGTACCGTCGTGGCGGCGTGTACCGCGGTGGCGTGCGCCGTCGCTGAACAATACCCATTCATGCCGCTTAATAAGCCGGTGCCAATAGCGTTTAGGCCGCTCGCGAAAACTTGCGCATTGGCAAGTGAGACGCCGGCGGCATGGGGCGGTGATTCGCCATAGGTCTGCTCGGCCCCAACTCATGTAATACTGGCCCTAACCATCGGAGAGCCTACCATGCCGAAGATGCGCGCAATGATTGTTCCGGCACCTGGCGGGCGGTTCCGCAAGGAGGAGCGCGACCTGCCCGAGCCCGGCAATGGCGAGGTCCGCATCCGCGTCCACGCCTGCGGGGTCTGCCATAGTGACTCCTTCATCGTCGAAGGTCACATGCCGGGGCTCGGCTATCCCCGCATTCCCGGCCATGAAGTGATCGGCGTGATCGATGCCCTGGGCCCGAATGTGAAAGGTTGGAACGTGGGCGCGCGGGCCGGGGTCGGCTGGTTTGGCGGTTCGTGCGGTTATTGCGGCCATTGCATGCGGGGCGACGCCTTCGCCTGCGCAAACATTCACGGCGTCACCGGCATCACCCGTGACGGCGGCTACGCCACTCACATGCTGGCGCTCGCCTCGGCCCTGGCGCATGTACCGGACGGCCTGGACGCTGTCGAATCCGCGCCGCTCCTCTGCGCCGGCATCACCACCTTCAACGCCCTGCGCAACTGCGGCGCGAAACCGGGCGATCTGGTGGCGATCCACGGGGTCGGCGGACTTGGCCACCTGGGCATACAATTCGCCGCCCGGCAGGGGTTCCGGACCGTGGCGGTAAATCGCGGGCGCGACAAGGAAAACCTCGCCCGGTCACTGGGCGCGCACGACTACATCGACAGTAAAGCGGGCGATCCGGCCCAAGCCCTGCAGGCCATGGGCGGCGCCAAGGCCATCATCGCCACCGTCACAAGCGCCGAAGCCATGCAGATGATCTCGGGCGGCCTCGGTGTCAATGGAACCATGATGGTCATCGGCGCTGTCGGCGCTCTAACCGTCAATTCTATTGACCTCCTCGGCAAACGCGCTTCGGTGCGGGGCTGGTATGGGGGCACCGCGTCCGACTCGGAAGACACGCTTCTGTTCAGTCAGCGCAACGGCATCGCCTCGATGAACGAGATTTTTCCGCTCGAAGAGGCCCAGGCCGCCTATGACCGGATGATGAGCGGAAAGGCGCGCTTTCGTGTTATTCTCAAGGTCGACTCGTAGAAATGCCTGATAAGTGAGCCGCTTTCTGCCGCGGTAGCGGGCCGGTAATGCAAGATGAAGAATTCCGGCAGCGTTCGTCTCGGCGGTTTCGCACAAGTGCCGGCTGATGTTCCGGAATCGCGAAGGAGATGCCGGTCAAAATTGGCTAAGCAAAAAGGAGTAAATCCCATGCTTCATTCTATCTCGCTCGTATGCCGTCTTTCCGTACCTGTGTGCTGGCAGAGCGTCCTCGCGGCGCTGATTGGCTTCTGTATGGTGTACAGCGCGGCGGCTGACGATATTGCCGTTTCCGAGCAAACTTTTGATTGCATCCTTGCGTGGCCACAAATCAGAAACACCCGCATCAAAAACTCCGATCCGGAAAAGTTGAAGGAGGCAATGCGTATCTTCCAAGAAAGCGTACCGGATAAGGAGTATCCCGCCGGCACCATCCTGCAGCTTGTTCCTTTTGAAGCAATGGTGAAGCACAAGCGTGAAGCATTTCCCAAAACGAACGGCTGGGAGTTTTTTGCCTTGGATGTCTCCGGCGCGGGCACCAAGATCAAAGATCGGGGAGACAACGTCGTCAACCTCTCGCTAGGGGTACCGTGCTTTAGTTGTCATCAGCCCGCGGCTAGGTTCGACTTCGTCTGTGAAAAAGGGCACGGCTGTGCTCCTATCCCGTTCGATGATAAGAAGATCGCCGATCTTCAGGGGGCAGACCCTCGTTGCGCCAAGAAGTAGCGGATGGGTATAAACCTCGGCTGTATCGCGCGCGTGTTGGCCACCATCGCCAACCAAACAATTTCGTTTCCGCCCAGCGTCAAAACCGCCGCTATTGGAAACTGATTTACCCCCAGTCGCACAAAGCTTTACTCCGGCCGCTCAAACGTGTACCCCGTCCCCGCAATGGACCCGGTGCAGCCAGTTTGCGCCGGGCTTATTTTTGGCGGCTCTTGTAAAGACAGACTGCGGCGAATAGCGACAGGTTTCATGGCGAATGTGGTGGTGGTCGGCGCCCAATGGGGCGACGAAGGCAAGGGCAAGATCGTCGATTGGCTGTCGCTCGAGGCCGATATCGTGGTGCGCTTTCAAGGCGGCCACAATGCCGGCCATACGCTCGTCATCGGCGACAATGTTTTTAAGCTTGCGCTGTTGCCTTCCGGGATCGTGCGGCCCGGAAAGCTCTCGATTATTGGCAATGGCGTCGTGCTCGATCCGCATCATTTGGCGGACGAAATCGGCAAGCTTGCGGGCCAGGGCATCGAGGTCTCGCCCAAAAATCTAAAAATCGCCGAAAACGTCACGCTGATCCTCAGCCTCCACCGCGAGCTCGATGCCCACCGCGAATCCTCGAATGCCGAAGCGGTGAAGATCGGAACCACAAAGCGTGGCATCGGGCCGGCTTACGAAGATAAGGCGGGCCGCCGCGCGATCCGGCTCATGGACTTGGCCGAGCCGGACAGTCTTAATCAGAAAATTGCCCGCCTGCTCGCCCATCACGAGCCGCTGCGCCGGGGGCTTGGGCTCGAACCTGTCACGGCGGAGGCCATCCGCGCCGAGCTCGATTGCGTCGCGGCCAAAATTCTTCCCTTCATGGACGCGACCTGGGAGTTGCTGGAGGCCGCCCGGCGCGCCGGGAAACGCATCCTCTTCGAAGGCGCGCAAGGCGTGATGCTCGATGTCGATCACGGCACTTACCCCTTTGTGACCTCGTCGAATACGGTCGCCGCCAACGCCGCCACGGGGTCTGGCCTTGGCCCCAAGGCGATCGGTTACGTGCTGGGAATCGCCAAGGCTTACACGACGCGGGTCGGCGGCGGACCGTTCCCGGCCGAGCTCCACGATGCCATTGGCGAGCGGCTCGGCGACCGGGGGCGCGAATTCGGAACCAACACCGGGCGGCGCAGGCGTTGCGGCTGGTTTGACGCGGTGCTCGTGCGCCAGGCGGTCAAAACCTCGGGGATCGACGGTATTGCCTTGACGAAGCTCGATATTTTAGACGGTTTCGAGGAGATCAAGGTCTGCGTCGGCTATCAACTCGACGGCCGGCGCATCGGCAGATTGCCGGCAAGCCAGGCGGCGCAGGCAAGGGTCGAGCCCATATATGAGACAATTGCTGGGTGGAAGGACACGACGGCCGGCGCCCGCTCCTGGGCGGCGCTTCCGGCGCAGGCGATCAAATATGTCCGCCGCATCGAGGAATTGATCGAGGCTCCGGTCACGCTTCTCTCGACCAGCCCCGAGCGGGCCGATACGATCCTCGTTCACGATCCCTTTCGCGATTGATTGGCGAAGTTTTGCGGCGGGATTGACGGAAGGCCGATCAAATGCTCTCAACACGAGATGGCTGACTATTACGCGCTGCTCGCCAAGGCCGTCGCGGGCCTTCCCGATTCGACGACCGAATCTCGCCATGCAATTTACGAGCGGGCGCGGGGGGCGCTTTTCGGCCAATTGCGCAAGCTCGATCCGCCGGTGCCGGAGGAGGCGATCCTGCGCGAGGCGCAAGCATTGGAAGTGGCGGTTGCCCGGCTTGAAACGGAAATTGCGTCGGTGCAAGATCCCGGAAGCGGCGCGCCTTTGGCCGAACCAGATCTCACGGACCCTTGGTCAACGGCCGGGAGTCCGGACGGCGCGTACAAGGTAATTGAGGCAAGCCCGGCGCCGTTGCCTGAACCCTCTCCTCCGGACCCGGATCCGCCCGGCCTCGCTCCAGCCACGCCAACGCCGCCGCCTTCGCGACCCCTCAAAGTTCGACGCGATGCGTGGCGGGCCGCGAAGCAGGGCGGCCGGTCAGACGGCGCGCCGCCGCCTGGCCCCTCTCCCATCCCTGAAGGGCCGGCGTCGGCTTCGGACCGCAACCCGGCCGCGGCGCCGCGGAGTGCGGCGAAGCCCTCCCCCGCGCAGGATGAGCCTCAGCCCCCGCCGGCGGCCGCCGTTTCTCCAGGCCATATTGCTTCAGCGGGGCGCGACTTCGATGAATTTGCCGCTGCGCCGGTCGTCCCCGAGTCTTTTGCCCAGGAAGCGCCCGGCCTGGGCCCCGAAGGTTCCGAACCCGCGGCTAGAACGCGGCTTGAAGCTCAGTTTCCTTTCGCTCCCCTTCCCGAGCGAGATGCCAATCCCGCGAAGCGCCTTATGGTCATTGGCGCAATCGTCGGACTGGTCGTTGCCCTTGTCGCAATCGCCGCCTACAAGCTGCGCGATCACCCCGAAGATCTTTTGCGGCCGCAACCTGTTTCGCCAGCGGCCCAGGGCGAGGCCGGCGCTGGCGGCAAGTTCGCCGACCGCGTCGGCGCCGGCACGACACCGGAGTCTGCGCCAGGTTCGGCCAGTGCGCCTTCATCAACTGCCGAACGCGGCAATGACACCCCAAGCGGGTCCCCGCCCGCCAATCCTCCTATTGCCGTTGCCCGCCGCGCCGCCCTCCTCGTCGAGGCGCCCGATGAGCCGTCCAAGGTAAAAACTTTTCGTGGCACTGTCGTCTGGCGCGTCGATAACGTCAGCAATGGATCCAATGAGCCGCTAAGGACGGCGGTTCGCGCCGAGATCGACATCCCTGACGAAAAGCTGCAAGCGGCGATGACGATTCAAAAAAATTTCGACGGGACATTGCCCGCGTCGCATACCTTGAAGCTGATGTTTGCCGTGCCGCATGACAGCCCCTTGGGCAATATCAAGCAGATCAGCGTGGTGCAAATGCGTCGCGAAGACAACGCGACGGGAGAGGCGCTGAAGGGAATTACCGTGCCGGTCACGGAGAATTCCTTCCTCGTCGGTCTCGCCCGCGGCGACGCCGAGGCATCCAATCTCGATCTTTTGCGATCACGCGAATGGTTGGATGTTCCGATGGTTCTCGACAATGGCCGTATCGCGAAGTTGACCTTCGAAAAAGGACCTTCGGGGCAGCGCGCCTTGGATGACGCAATGGCCTCCTGGCAGACACGATAGAGTGAAATAATCCGCCTGTTGCGGCGCCGCGGCGCCGCGCCGGCCTGAGCCGATATGAGCGGCAGGAATGCTGGAGATAACCGCGTCCCGTCCCTGCTGGCCGGGGTGTGACTCCTCCTCGCAGATAAATTCCGAGCGGCGACAAAACCAGGCCGCGCGGCCTTCACATCGGCGACGGCACGCGCTTTGTTGCGAGCGCGGCCCGCAGTTCCTCGATCTGAGTTTCCACCGGGCTCGGCGGCAGGCTTTCATTGCCGCGCATGTCGCGCGCCTTATAGAGCAAAAGATCGAGATGGATAATGCGCGCCTGCAAACGAAGCGATATCGCGATGAGGTCGCGCAGACGCGGCGGCAATTGGGCGAGAATATCCTTGTTTGACACGACGGCTTGCTCCGATAAACGAATCCTGCGTTTTTCGGCGGCGGCCTCGGCGCGGCTCAGTTCACCTTCGTTGACGGCGCGCTGGAGGAGCAGCCAGGAGGCAATTTGCATTAGCCTTGTCGTCAAACGCATGCTTTCGACCGCATAGGCGACCGCCACCGGGCCCGGCAGGAGTTTCCCCTCCTTGCGGCCATCGCCATCGAGGTAGGCGGCCGAACGGCTAACGAGATCCATTCCTTCGTGGAAAAGAAACTGGAATTGTTCGGACGCCGCCAGCCTCTCGCCGAAGGAGACGGTCTTACTCTCTGTGAAAGACAGCGGTTGAACCATCGCTCGCCTTTTTTTGCCGGACGCCGATCGAGATGGACTAGCCCGGAAGCAGAGCCCGCGGGCGGCCATTGGTTGACGTCATAAGCCAATTTTCCGGGCCGCGGGAATTCAGATTTAATTAGGCTTAACGCTTAATGTAAAATTTGCGCTGGCGCGACGGGGGGCGGCTTGAAAAGCACCGGCGCGGCAAGTCCATTTAGGCAAGTTCATGAATTAAGATACCGGCCCGCGGCCGATCCCGGCGGCCGACAGGCGCGTTTCGATTTCGCCATCGTCCTCAATGTCGAGAGCCGGCGCGAGGCGGCGGCCGCCGATTTCATTGAAATCATCAAACGCGGCCGACCCTGGAACGGCGATGACGCGCGCCAGCAATTGCTGCAATTTCTCAACGCCTGGGGAGCGGCCGAACCGGCAACGATCAGCGCCCGGCGAAAACTCTCCGCACTGCTTTTTTCTTGACGGCGGGAGAAACTCGCGCCTCTGCGCCTTGCAATGCCTCTTCGCGCAACCTTTGGTGCGGACGACGGGAGTCGAACCCGTATGACCGAAGTCGAGGGATTTTAAGTCCCTTGCGTCTACCAGTTTCGCCACGTCCGCTTGCCGCCTTGGGCTTTATCGGCGCAATCGGCGCCAGACAAGCGCCGTTTAGGGCCGCGCAGAAAGGCCTTTACGGCGTTCGTTTGGAAGGGTGCTCCCGGAGTTCAGGCCCGCTCCTTCGCCAGCCGGGCCACCATCGCGCCGATCGCCGCCGCGGCCGTTGCAACCTTTGCCGCGTCCTTGCCGCGAATCACGATCTCATTGTGAAAGCCGCCGTCGCGGAAAATGGGATAGGAGCCGATCAAAAGCTCCGGGTTGGCGGCGGCGAGTTCGCCGAGTTCCTCCGCATAGTCTCCCTCGAATAGCCCCCGAGCTTTAACGGTCTCGGCGATCATCCGCGTGCCGGTTTTGAGTTTTGGCGCGACCTCGTCGAGCATCGCTTGCATGATCGCGGGAACCCCCGCCATAACGATGACATTGGCGATCCAAAAGCCGGGCGCCGCCGATATCTTGTTCTCGATAAGGCGGGCGCCATGCGGAATGCGCGCCATCCGCCGGCGCGCCTCGTTCAGATCGCCTGGCTTCATTCGTCCGAGCAGAAGTTTTATCGCGCGCGGATCTTCCGAAATTTCGACGTCGAGCGCGGCGGCCACCGCGCCGGCGGTGATGTCGTCATGGGTCGGGCCAATGCCCCCGGTCGTGAAGAGATAGTCATAACGCGCACGCAGCGCATTGACCGCCGCGACAATCTCGGCCATCACATCCAAAACGACGCGCACCTCGCGCAGATCAATCCCGATCTTGCCAAGGTAATCCGCGATATAGGCGATGTTCTGGTCCTTGGTGCGCCCCGAAAGGATCTCGTCGCCGATGACGAGGAGCGCCGCCGTCACGGATGGAGTTTGCGTCATGGCCGTTCCCCAAGACGCTTTTAGCATGAAAGGCAGTCACCCGCGACGGCCAAAAAAACCTGCGGACTTTTAGCGAGGGCATGATGGCGGAGCTAGCGGTTACGATCGATGGACGGGTCTACCGGGTGGCCTGCGACGAAGGCGAGGAAGTCCGTCTCGGCGACCTCGCGCAATTGGTCGACGCCAAGATTTCCGCGCTGCGGACTCGTTTCGGCGAGATCGGCGACCAGCGTCTCATCATCATGACGGCGATCACTCTCGCCGACGAATGGGCGGAGGCGAACGCCCGCCTGCGCGAGCTCGAAGCCGAACTCGCGCGGCTAATGGCTCCTTCGACTCCCGTCCCTGTCTGGGCCGAGCAAGTCGCGGTGTCGCTGAGCGAGGCGGCGCGGCGGATCGAGCATGTGGCGCAGGAACTAAATGAGTCCAGCCGCGAGTGAGGCCGGGCCATTACATTGGGTCTTGGGCTCGCCGCGCGCGAGCAGCGCGAGGGGAACAAACGCGGCGGCGCCAACGCGCTGGCCCGGATTGCGCAACCTGGTCACGCCTCGCGCGGAAACGGCGCGCTTGGCATATGGAACTATCTCGTAACGACGGAACCGCAACCTCCCATTTTGCGCCGGCGTTGGCGGTACACGTAGAATTTACCATGCCAAATTGTAACCAAACCGGCGCCCCTCCGAATATGTCTTCGCGGGCGCAATGCAAGGCCACCGGTCCGGCGCCCATTTTTGGCGAAAGAGCGCAAAAGGCCATGCAATCCCTGTCGCCCGATGCCGCCTGCCACGCCTTGCGTGCGGCAAGCTCCGCCCTCGCGCGCTTTCTCGGTCTGCTCGGCATCGCCGTCTTCTTCGGTCTCGCCAATGTTGCCGCGGCCGAGCCTGCAACGCCGTACTCCCCGGCGCTTGGCACCATCCCGCAACCCGCGGGTAACGGAGGCGAAAGAGCGGTTTTTGCCGGCGGCTGCTTTTGGGGCGTCCAGGCGGTGTTCCAGCATACCTTGGGCGTGACGCGCGCGGTTTCGGGATATGCGGGCGGCACAAAGGTTAGCCCCAGCTACGAACAAGTCAGCTCCGGCCGCACCGGGCACGCCGAATCGGTCGAGATCACCTTCGATCCAAACCAGATTTCCTTTCGCCGCTTATTGCAGATCTATTTTTCGGTGGCGCACGACCCAACGCAATTGAACCGGCAGGACCCCGACGAAGGCACTCAGTATCGCTCCGAGATTTTTGCCACGAGCGACGCTCAGCAACGCGAAGCCGAGGCTTTGATCGGCGAGCTCGACAGGGCGCATGTTTTTCCGCGCCCGATAGTCACCAAGGTGGAGCCGCTGCGGGCCTTCTACCCCGCCGAACCCTATCATCAGGATTATGCCACGCTGCATCCGGACAGCCTCTATATCGCGGTTTACGATCTGCCAAAAATCGCCAAATTGAAAAAACTCTACCCGGAGTCCTACCGCGCGAAGGCGCTGCTGGTGGACGCTGGCAAACAGTGACGAGGAGTCTCGAAAATGTTGCGGCGCGAAGTGTTATCGATAATGGCAGTGACAGCGGTTGGCGGTTTCGTCTTACCCACCTGGCTCCTCGCTCAAGCCGAGAGGCTCGATGTAACGAAGACCGATGCGGAATGGCGGCGCCTTCTCACCCCGGCCCAGTATCAAGTGCTCCGGCATGAGGATACGGAGCGGCCCTTCAGCAGTCAGCTGCTTTCCGAGCATCGCAAAGGTGTCTTCGCCTGCGCCGGCTGCGAGCTGCCGCTCTTCAAGTCGGAGACCAAGTTCGAGAGCGGAACCGGATGGCCAAGCTTCTGGTCTCCGATCGAGGGCGCGGTGGGAACCAAAACCGACCGGAGTCTTTGGATGAAACGCACCGAGGTGCATTGCTCGCGTTGCGGCGGGCATCTTGGCCACGTATTTAACGATGGCCCGCCACCAACCGGCCTGCGCTACTGCATGAATGGCGTTGCCCTGAAATTCTTGCCGGAAGTGAGCTGAGGGCTCGACCGAGGTAGCCGAGAATCTATTGCGAACTTAGGGATCCGCGGTCCTGCTTCGGCCGCTCGCGGAGCCCAAAGATGCCGCCCCCGCGGTCAGCTTCGGGCGGCAAATGACAGTGCGCCGATCCCGGCGCCAACCACGAGAAGGAATAATCACCATGAAGAGGACACGCGCCACCACCACCTTTTCCGCTTTGGCCGTTTTTGCCGCATGCTCGTTGTTTGCCGCCGCGTCGTCGGCCGAGGACGCCATGAAGGCCGAGCAGTTGAAGGCTGAACAGATGAAGGGCGAGCACATGAAGGCCGAGCAGATGAAGGGCCAGCACATGAAGGCCGAGAAGATGAAAGGCGAAGCGACGGGCGGCGCGCGGAAATAAGCCGGCGCGGCCGCGGACCCGCGCCGCGCCTTGTGCCGGAGCGGGTTCGCGGATGCGACACGGGCGAAGAGCACCGGGAAGTGGCCATGAGCGAAGTTCAGCCGGCAGGTTCAGGTTCGCCGTTGCGTTGCCCGCGCCGGCTGCTCGTTCACCGGCACACGCGGGTCACCCGGCTGACCCATTGGATCAATCTTTTGTGCGTGGCGGTGCTGCTGATGAGCGGTCTGCAGATTTTCAACGCCCATCCGGCGCTTTATTGGGGACAATCCGGTTTTGATACCGGCCGGGCGGTGTTCGAGATCGGGGCGGATGATTCGGGCGATAGCCCGCCCGCGGGTTTTGCCCGGATCGGTTCATCGGCACTCAAAACGACCGGGATCCTCGGCGTTTCCCGCGACGCGAGCGGCGACACTGTGGAGCGCGCGTTCCCGCGCTGGGCGACGCTTCCTAGCTGGCGCGATCTCGCAGTGGGACGCCGCTGGCATTTCTTTTTCGCTTGGGCATTCGCCGCGAACCTTTTGGTTTATTTCGCTGCTGGACTCGCCGGCGGCCATTTCTGGCGCGACCTCTTCCCCGGCCGCAAGGAGCTGTGTCCGCGCGCCCTTTTACAGGATCTCGCCAATCATCTGCGGCTGCAATTTCCGCGCGGGGAGGCAGCGCGGGGATACAACCCTCTTCAGCAGCTCACCTATCTTTGCGTGATCTTCGTGCTGCTGCCGCTGATGATCCTGACCGGCCTCGCCATGTCGCCGGGGATGGATGCGATCGTGCCCTGGCTCGCCGACCTGTTTGGCGGACGCCAATCGGCGCGGACGATCCATTTCATCGCGGCCAGCCTGATTGTGCTGTTCGTCTTCGTTCATGTCGTGATGGTGTTTCTGGCGGGGCCACTGAACGAGCTGCGTTCGATGATCACCGGAAGATTTGCCATTGTTGTCGAGGATGATCATGCCTAACGTCCGGCTCCCCCGCCGCCGGTTTCTTGCGCTTTCCGCGGCAAGTCTCCTGCTTGCTGGCTGCGACCGGCTCTCTGGAGCCCCGGATTTCCAAGAATTTCTTGCCTCGGCCGAGTGGCTGACCTATCGCGTCCAGCGGCTGCTCGGCGGGGGCCACGCGCTCGCCCGCGAATTTTCGGCCGCCGATGTCTCGCCGGTCTTTAAGGTGAACGGCACGAGCGAACCCGAGGGCGAGGAATACACGGCCTTGCGGGACGGAAATTTCGCCGATTGGCGGCTGCGCGTCGAAGGGCTCGTCGCCAAGCCTCTCGAATTTTCGCTTGTTGATTTGCGGAACCTGCCGCAACGGACACAGATCACGCGCCACGACTGTGTCGAGGGATGGAGCGCGATCGGCAAATGGCAGGGCGTGCCACTAGTGATCGTGCTCGCGCGGGCCGCGCTCCTGCCCGCCGCCCGGTTCGTGGTCTTCCATTGCGCCGACGCTCTTGAACAAACGCTCGACGGCACCGGACAATATTATGAAAGCATCGATCTGATCGATGCTTTCCATCCGCAAACCATTCTTGCGCATAGCCTCAATGACGTGCCTCTTTCGGTCGGCCACGGTGCCCCGCTGCGGTTGCGGGTCGAACGCCAGCTCGGCTACAAGCACGCCAAATATGTGATGCGCATCGAATTGACCGACCGGCTCGACGGGTTCGGGCGCGGAAAGGGCGGTTATTGGGAAGATCGCGGTTATGAGTGGTATGCGGGGATCTGACCGGGCCAAGTCGTGGAGGGACATCCGATTCATTGGTCAATGTCAGAATTCGTCATTCATCTCTCGGCGCGAGTTGCGGTTTCCCGCGGCAGCCCCCGAAATCCCAAATCCCAACGTCCTTGGGAACATGTGACGCCGCTCCCGCGTTCTCCGCGATATGGCCTTTCGCGCCGATCGCTATTCGAATCTTCCGCTTTCTGGGCATCCCAGCCATAGCCATTCCCATCGACTTAAAAGCCAACCGGAATGGGCATTGCAAGCCAAGGTGATTATTGAGGCCAGCACGCCCAGGGGAGGTGGAACGTGCCCGTTGAAGGTCAGGCCGCTAGGGAGCAAAATGTCGCGCGATTGTCTTCGGCCCTTCCGGCCGCGCCGCGCGCGCCTTGCTCTTTAAGCAGGCGCTTATTCGAAACAAGGAGGCTTTCTAACAACCTCGCCCGCCCGCTAAGCGCCGAGGACATGACCGTCCAGGCTATGGACGACGCCAGTCCAACCAAATGGCATCTTGCGCATACGACTTGGTTCTTTGAGACCTTCGTTCTCGTCGGCCGTCTCAACGGCTACGAGCCGTTCGACGAAACATTCAGCTATTGTTTCAATTCCTATTACGAATCCCAAGGTGCACGCCAGCCGCGCGGAAAACGCGGGCTCCTCACGCGGCCGTCGAGCGATCGCATCTTCGCCTACCGCGCCCATGTGGACGCTGGTCTCGACAAGCTTCTTTCGGGCATTGTGGCCGAGGACTCCAAACTGGCGCAAATCATCGAGATCGGTATCAATCACGAACAGCAGCATCAAGAGTTGATGCTGACCGACATTCTTGCGCTTTTCGCCGCAAATCCGCT
>JBQTKC010000144.1:0-1801 GCA_052386575.1 Beijerinckiaceae bacterium | reverse complement strand
GTAAACATCGACGAGAATGCCGATGGAGAGAACAAACGCAAAAAGCGACAGCAAGTTGATGGAAAGGCCGAACGCAAAAAGCGCGATGCAGGCTCCGATGAGCGACACGGGGACGACAACGGCCGCGAAAATCGTGTAGCGCAAGCTCTGCAGGAACAGGAACATCACCAGAAACACGAGGACCATGGCCTCGAGAAGTGTGGTGATGACCTTCTTGATCGACGCTTCAACGACCGGCGTGATATTATAGGGAATGTCATATTTGATGTTCGACGGGAAAAACTTCGACAGCTCGTCCATTTTCGCCTTGACGGCGTTCGCCGTCGCAAGGGCGTTGCCGGTCGGCGCCAGCAAAACGGATAGTCCCGCGGTAGGCTTGCCATTCTGCCGCGTGGTGAACTGATAGGCCATGCCGCCGACTTCGATGCGGGCGACATCGCGCAAGCGAACCGTCGAGCCGTCGGGATTGCTGTGGAGCAGAATCGCGCCAAATTCCTCTGGGTAGGTGAACTGGCCCTTGACCAGGATCATCGCCGAAATGGGCTGCGATTTGCGGCTAGGCTCATCGCCAATGGCTCCCGAGGCCACCTGCGAATTTTGGGCGGCGATTGCCTTCGTCACATCACCCGAAGTGAGGTTATAGCCGACAAGCTTATCAGGATCGATCCAGACCCGCAGCGACCGCTCGGTCGAAAACAGCGTGGCGCGGCCGACTCCAGGAATGCGCCGGATTTCACCCATAATATTGCGGACCATGTAGTCGCCAAGCGCGACCTCGTCCAATGAGCCGTCAGGCGATTGCAAGGTGATGATCTGCAGGACGGCGCTTGAGGCCTCCTCGATCAGAATGCCCTGCTGCATAACAGCGCGCGGCAGGCGTGCTTCGACGCGCTTGATTCGGTTCTGGACCTCGACCGAATTGATGCTCGACTCCGTGCCGGGGAAAAAATAGGCGGTGATCTCAACCTGCCCCAAGGAGTCGCTGGTCGACTCGAAGCTCAAAATCCCGTTGGCGCCATTGAGCTCTTCCTCGATCAGCCGCGTCGTGCTGATGTAAAGATTCTCCGGCGAGGAGCCGGGGTAGCTGGTGCTGACGGAAATGGAAGGCGGCGCGATGATTGGGTATTGCGCGATTGCCAAGTACGGAACTGCGAGCCCGCCGCCAAGGCAGATAAATAGAGCGATCACGACCGCGAAAATCGGCCGGTTGATGAAGAAGCCCGCCATGATTACGCCGTCAGTCCGGTTTGCGTAATGAAGGTTGTTGGGCGGCGGACACCGACACACCTCGCGTCTCCCAGGGAACGGGATCGACGACATCGCCAGCCGCGAATTTTTGAAATCCCTCGACGACAACGCGATCGCCAGGTTTTAGACCGTCAAGCACAAGCCACTGCTCATCGACAAAGTGCCCTAGACGGACCGGCTGCACCACAGCCCGATTGTCCGCGCGGAGGACATAGACCTCATTGCCGCCCGTGTCATTGCGACGAATCGCCTGCTGCGGAACCGCGAGCGAGTCGACGTCGATGCCCTGCTCGATGTGGATGCGGACATACATTCCCGGCAAAAGCTCGCTTCTCGGATTCGGGAATTCTCCGCGCAACGTGATCTGATTAGTAGTTTTGTCCACGCTCGTCTCAGAAAAAACCAACTTTCCGGGCTGCGGATAGACGGTTCCATCGTCGAATACGAGCCGCACCTTGGCGGAATCAGGCGCGAGGCGGTCGATTGCGCCGCTTTCGAAATCGCGCCACAAATGTCGAAGCTCGCTCACCGACAGGATGAAATCCGCAGAAAT
>JBQTKC010000143.1:0-11569 GCA_052386575.1 Beijerinckiaceae bacterium | reverse complement strand
AAGCGAAGGCGTTCTTCCATGGCCGAACTTTCTCTCCACGGCATCCACACCTCCTGCTTGCCAGCGCAACCAAAAAGTGTAACCCATGTGTCCGGTACGAAATGTCACCTATGTCTCGGGCCGCTCATCAATTACTTCTCTACATCCAGATGGTTCTGCTTCCTAAAATCCAAATTGGGAATCGCATGCGCAGCAACGGCGGCTTGCGTGCAGTGGACCATATCTTCACCGCGCTCCCTTGAACCGGCTAGGCCGCAAGATTTTCGGGCGGGCCACTTGACTCGTCCATTTTGCGGTGTCACTCGCTGACCCAAAATACGGCACGAAACAATGCGGGACGAGATGGCCAAGGCCTTTGTTTTTCCGGGACAAGGATCGCAGGCAGTCGGGATGGGCAAGGCCTTGGCGGAAACGTTTCCGCAGGCCCGCGCGGTCATGGCCGAGGTCGACGAGGCCTTGGGGCAAGATCTGTCCATGCTGATGTTCGAGGGACCGCACGGCGAGCTCACCCTGACCGCAAACGCACAACCAGCCTTGCTTGCGGTGAGTCTCGCCGCTGTTCGCGTGCTCGAAGCCGAGGCCGGCCTCGATCTCGCGCGGGACGCGAGCTTTGTCGCGGGCCATTCGCTCGGCGAATATTCGGCGCTCGCCGCGGCGGGCTCGCTCGGCGTCGGGGCGGCCGCGAAACTGCTGCGCGTGCGCGGGCTCGCCATGCAGGAGGCCGTGCCTGCGGGCGCTGGCGCAATGGCGGCGCTGCTCGGTCTCGATTACGACGCGGCCTCGGCAATCGCCAAGCAGGCGGCGGATGACACGGGCGATGGCGCGATCTGCGAGGTCGCCAACGACAATGGCGGCGGCCAGTTCGTGGTGTCTGGGACAAACGCCGCGGTGCATTGCGCGATCGAGCTCGCCAAGGCGCAAGGCGCCCGCCGTTCGATTCTGTTGCCGGTGTCGGCACCGTTTCATTGCGCCTTGATGCAACCCGCCGCGGAAGCCATGGCCGCGGCGCTTGGCCCGGCCGCAATCAAGCCGCCTTGCGTGCCGCTGATCTCGAATGTGCTGGCGGCGCCGGTCACCGAGCCGGAAGAGATCCGCAAGCTTCTTGTCGCCCAGGTAACCAGCGCGGTCCGCTGGCGCGAAAGCATGGCCTTCATGGCGAGCCGGAAAATTTCGCTGTTCGTCGAATGCGGCGCCGGAAAAGTTTTGGCGGGGCTGGTCAAAAGATTCAATGGCGCGGCGCGCAGCGTTTCAATAGGAATGCCGGCCGACATCGATCTTTACCGGGCCATGGCTTAAGCCCTGGCGGCGGTCGCGGGAGTTTCATCGTCTCATGTTCGATCTTACCGGCAAGACGGCCCTCGTCACAGGCGCGAGCGGCGGCCTCGGACGGGCGATCGCGCGGGCCTTGCATGACCAAGGCGCGATCGTTGGGCTATCCGGCACCCGCCGCGACGCGCTCGATTCGCTCGCCGCCGAACTTGAAACCAACGTCCATGTCTTTCCTTGCGATCTCGGCCATAAAGCCGCGACGGAAGCGCTGGTCCCCGCCGCCGAAGCCGCGATGGGAAGCGTCGATATCCTTGTCAACAATGCCGGCGCCGCTAGGGACAATCTCTTCATGCGCATGAAGGACGAGGATTGGGACAGCGTTCTTAACGTTAATTTGACCGCCGCCTTTCGTCTTTCCCGCGCCTGCCTCAAGGGAATGCTGCGCAAGCGTCATGGGCGTATTATCGGGATCAGCTCGATCGTTGGGGTAACCGGCAATGCGGGTCAGGGTAATTATGCGGCCGCGAAGGCGGGAATGATTGGCATGTATAAGAGCCTAGCGGCCGAAGTGGCGAGCCGCAACGTGACCGTAAATTGCATCGCGCCAGGGTTTATAGAGAGTCCGATGACCGATGCCTTGAATGAAAAGCAGAAAACGGCGATCCTCGCCACGGTACCGATGGGACGGCTCGGCACCGGCGCCGACGTCGCCGCCGCAGTCGTCTACCTTGCAAGTGCGCAGGCCTCCTATGTCACTGGCCAAACCCTCCATGTAAACGGAGGAATGGCAATGATTTGAATAGAAAATGGGGCTGGTCGCGGAGATCGCCCGGGCTCTCGCCAACCGCCATGAAGTGTGTTACCAACCCCTCAAGCTTTCAGGGAGGCAGTTCGCGGGCGCCCGCATCGCGCCGCCGCCTGGCTGGGGCGGCGAACTGAAAACAATTTATGAGGACGAGGAACAAACAACCATGAGCGATGTCGCCGAGCGCGTAAAAAAGATTGTAGTAGAGCACCTCGGTGTCGATGCCGACAAAGTCATCGACAGCGCCAATTTCATGGAGGACCTTGCCGCCGATTCTCTCGACACGGTCGAACTCGTCATGGCGTTCGAAGAGGAGTTCGGGGTCGAGATTCCGGACGATGCCGCTGAAACCATCGTGACGGTTGGCGATGCCATCAAATTTCTTGAGAAAGCCTCCGCCGCTTGATTTTTATGAAACAAGCACGGCCAGGCGTCTTAAAGTGACGTAAGTTGGAACGGATGCTCCCGCGCGCTGGCCCCCGGGGAGGCAAATCTTCAACCCCTCAGGGGCGGCGGCGCGATCGGACGCTCCCAATGAACACCGGCAATGAACGCTAGTGCAACGGGGGGCGCTAATGGCGGCCGGAGTTCTCGCAAGGTCCAATAGATGCGCAGGGTAGTCGTCACGGGTCTCGGCATGGTCTCGCCGCTCGCCTGTGGAGTTGAGCCGAGCTGGAGCCGTTTGTTGGCGGGCCAAAGCGGCGCCCGGCCCATCGAAGGGTTCGATGTCTCCGATCTGCCATGCAAGATCGCCATGCCGGTACCGCGTGGCGGCGGCGACGGCGGGAGCTTCAATCCCGACCAATGGATGGAGTCCAAAGAGCAGCGCAAAATCGATGACTTCATCCTTTACGCGGTCGCGGCGGCGGCGCAGGCGTTTGCTGACGCGGGCTGGAAGCCGTCCACCTATGACGAGCAGATCAGGACCGGCGTTCTTATAGGCGCTGGAATCGGCGGCCTCGGCGGCATCGCCGAAACCGCGATCGTCTTAAAGGAAAAAGGCCCGCGCCGCGTTTCGCCTTTCTTCATTCCTGGCCGTTTGATCAATCTCGCTGGCGGCTATGTCTCGATTCAACATGGTCTCAAGGGGCCGAACCATGCGGTTGTCACCGCTTGCTCGTCGGGAACCCATGCGATTGGCGACGCGGCGCGCCTGGTCGCCCTGGAAGATGCCGAGGTGATGGTCGCGGGGGGCGCCGAATCGGCGATCAATCGCATCGGCATCGCCGGATTCGCCGCCTGCCGAGCCCTATCCACGCATTTCAACGACCGGCCAAAGCAAGCCTCGCGGCCGTACGATCAGGACCGCGACGGTTTCGTGATGGGCGAGGGCGCCGGTTGTGTCGTCCTCGAATCCTACGAACACGCCAAGGCGCGCGGCGCCAAAATTTACGCCGAACTTGTTGGATACGGCATGTCGGGGGACGCCTATCACGTCACCGCGCCCGAGGCGAGCGGCGATGGCGCCTGCCGGGCCATGGCGGCGGCAATCAAGCGCGCCGGGATATCAGCTTGCGACATCGACTATATCAATGCGCATGGAACCTCGACGCCGCTCGGCGACGAAATCGAGATTCGGGCCGTCGAGAAGATTGTGGGCAACAGCGGCGGGTCACTTTCCATGTCCTCGACGAAATCGGCGGTCGGTCATCTCCTCGGCGCGGCGGGTGCCGTCGAGGCGATCTTTTCGATTTTGGCGATCAGGGATCAAATTGTACCGCCGACGATCAACCTCGATCATCCATCGGTCACAACCGAAATCGATCTCGTGCCGCACAAAGCGCGCAAGCGCGAGGTCGAATTCGTTCTATCGAATTCCTTCGGGTTTGGCGGCACCAACGCCTGCCTGGTTTTTAAGCGTCCGCAATGACCGGGGGCCAAGGCGGCAGCGTGGCACGGATTTAGGAAATTCCGGCTCTGAACCCGATTTCGCCATATTTTCCGGGCGGGATAGGTAACATCCCGCGGGTTCGCGGTCTGAGCATTTGGCTGCGGAGCTTCGGCCGGTTCGCAAGCCGTTAAACCAGCAGCGGCGGGAAACAACCCACGGCATTCAATCCTTTTCCAACGCGAAGGGGTTCTTGGGGGAAATTCGAGGGCTGAATTGATGGACGGCACGCCTTCAAAACCAAACGGAAACGACGCACCGGACCGGCCAGATCAGACACTTCGCGATGAGACCCCTCCGGCCCGCCGGTTTTCGGGCCAAAGAGTAACGCCGCAAAGCCCCAACGAGGCGTTGCAGCCGGCCGCCGCGCCGCCTCCGCCGCCACCAATCAAGCCGAGCAGCAGGTGGCCCACGCTTTCGGCGTTCAGCGGACTCCTCACATTCTTGTTGGTTGCCGCGATCGCCTCCATGTCCTTGCTCGTTTGGAGCCGCCACCGGATACATGAACCAGGTCCGCTCGCCGCCAACAAGGTCCTCTACATCGCGCCGGGCACGGAGGTTCCCGATATAATAGCCCAACTTGATCGGGAAGGGGTGATCGACAGTCCAATCATGATGAGCGCCGCGCTCTTGATCGAGGGCAACCGTACGAAGGTTAAGGCCGGCGAATACCTCTTTAAACAGAATGTTAGCCTGCGTGACGTGATCGACACCCTGATAAGCGGCAAGCAGTTGCTGCACCCCATTACAATACCCGAAGGACTGACAAGCGAGCAGATCGTCGAACGGCTCCGGGACTTCGACGTTCTCCACGGCGACATCACGGACGTGCCGGCGGAAGGCTGCTTGTTTCCGGAAACCTACAAGGCGGCGCGCGGCGACATAAGGGCCGGCATCGTCAAGAAAATGCAGGACGCGCAGAAGCGCGCCGTCGAGCAGATTTGGTCGCGCCGGGCGAACGGGCTGCCTTTGCGCTCGCCCTATGAGCTCGTCACCCTAGCCTCGATCGTCGAAAAGGAAACCGGCAAGGCGGACGAGAGACCGCGGGTCGCAAGCGTTTTCCTAAACCGCCTGAAAAACAGGATGCGGCTGCAGTCCGACCCGACGATAGTTTATGGCTTGGCCGGGGGCAAAGGCTCGCTTGGCAGAGCGATCACGCGCGCCGATCTCGAAAAGCCCACCCCCTACAATACCTATGTGATCGACGGGCTGCCGCCTGGGCCGATCGCCAATCCCGGACGCGCGGCGCTCGAAGCGGTTGCAAACCCGTCGCGCACCCTGGATCTTTATTTCGTCGCCGACGGCACTGGCGGCCATGTTTTTTCGGAAACGCTTGATCAACATAGCCGCAACGTGCAGCGCTGGCGCCAGATCGAAAAGGACGCGAAAGACAAGCAGGAGCAACCGCCACCCGGCCTGGACAAGGCCGCGCCGCAAATTGCCCCGGCGGCAGCTCAGCCAGGCTCGGGCCAGAAAAGCGAGAGGGGAACGCCGCCGTCCGTCTACGGATCGCTTCCGGTAACGCTCGACGCCCTGCGGCACGCGCCCCCCGCATCGCCCTCGCTTTCACAAGCGCCCGCGGCGTCGGCGATTGCGGGCGCAATGCGGATTCCGCCTTCCAAGACCACCGCGGTGGAATCCAAGGCTAATTCAAAAATAAGCGCCTTCACTTTTGGGCCGGGGCTCGACGAACTCGGCATTTCGGTGGGTGGCGTCCGCGATCCCGCTGGCGCGACGCTCGACGGTCCGGTCGGTCAAGCGGATGCGGCGGATGCGGCTGGCCAAGACGTCACTCTTCCCGTCTCGGCCGGCGGCCGGGCCGGGCAGGAGGCAGGAACGGCAGGCCTTGGCCTGCGTCTGGGGGACGCCGACTTGCCGGAGGAATCCGTAGGGCTGAGACTGTCCCTCGCGCCGCAGCCGCAAAACGGCGGACGGCCCGCGCGCGCGTTCGACGCGTCCGTAGGAACCCCCCTCGACCCTCTCAAGAATAAGACCTACGACTTGAATTACGCCAAAACCGTGCCACGGATGCGATAGGCGCGTAGTGCCTCCAAAACCCTGGCCAGCCAGCCCCGTTTAGGCCGCAAGCGCCGCTTCGGGCGGCTTGAGCGCAAACCCGAGGCTCGCGGCGATCGCCGGGTGGGTCACATGGCCGTGATGGACGTTGAGGCCGCCGCGCAGGCCAGGAGTTCCGGCAATAGCGCGTAGCCCGCCGGCGGCAAGGGCAAGGCCATAAGGAAGCGCCGCATGGTTCAGCGCATGGCTCGAGGTGAATGGCACCGCGCCGGGCATATTCGCCACGCAATAATGGACCACCCCGCCTTTGATGAAAGTCGGGGCGGCATGCGTCGTCGCATGCGAGCTCTCGCAACAGCCGCCCTGATCAATCGCGATATCGACGAGAACGGCGCCTTGCTTCATGCGGCTCAACATTTGTTCCGTGACGAGCTTTGGCGCCGTGGCGCCGGGGATAAGCACCGCGCCAATCACTACATCGGCGGACAAGACCGCATCCTCGATCGCTAGCGCCGAGGCAAACCCAGTCTTCGCCCGCCCCTGGAACAATTCGTCAAGCTGGCGCAGGCGCGGGAGCGAGCGATCGAGGATCGTCACATCGGCGCCAAGACCGGCTGCCATCCGTGCCGCCTGGGTTCCCGCAACGCCGCCGCCTAGCACTACGACCCGCGCCGGCAGAACCCCCGGGACGCCGCCAAGCAAGATGCCGCGGCCGCCGTTCTGGCGGCGCAGAGCCGCGCCCGCCGCCTCGATCGCGAGCCGGCCGGCGACTTCGCTCATCGGCGCGAGAAGCGGCAGGCCTTGGCCGTCCGGCCCAGTCACGGTTTCATAGGCGATGGCGGTGCAGCCGGAAGCCAACAAGCCTTTTGTCTGCGTGCGATCGGCGGCAAGATGCAAAAACGCGAAAACGATCTGGTTTTCGCGCAGCTTCGTCCATTCGCTCTCTTGCGGCTCCTTCACCTTCACGATCATTTCGGATTTGGCGTAAATTTCGGCGGCGGTGCCCGCTATTGTGGCGCCGGCCGCCAGATAGGCTTGATCGCTGGCATTTATCCCGGCGCCCGCTCCGGTTTCGACGCTCAGCTCGTGCCCGGCAGCGGTGAACTCGCGGACTGATTCCGGCGTCAACCCGACCCGGTATTCGTGCTCCTTGATTTCCTTCGGCACGCCTATCCGCATTCGCCAGGCTCCAGTTCAAAACGCGGCATATGCCCTGTCGCCTTGGATGTGGTACGATTCGTCGCGGAAAACAATCCGGCGAGTGCGGACACTCTGACGCTTCCGGGCCAAAGCCGGCGGCTGCTTGCTTGGCGATTCGGCCGCTGCGTGCGGTGCGGAAACCCAGGCGGAGAAAAGGGACTTATACATATCTCGCTATTGAAAGCACTTGTGTCATGCCCGGGCCTTGAGCCAGGCATCCAAGCTGGGGGATTAGTCACGCTCCCGTCATCTTACGACGAGATTTTGGTGGCCGTTGGGTCAAGGAGGGGATGGTGAGTTCGCAAGCGGAAAGACGGAAGCTCGCCGTTGTCAAACGCGGAACGGAACCAAAACGCGCCATGAAAAGCAATTTAGCAGCGGCGAACGCGGTTCCGGCGCCAGAATCACTGGCGGCGGCGGACGGAAGCGTTCACGCCGCGGTTTCGCTTGGTTTTGCCACGCCGCCCGGCACGGCCCAAGAAGCGTCCTCTCCGGCCGCTTCAATCTCAATCATGGACAAACTGGATGGATCCACCGCGCCGCCGCGCGGGGCTGCGTCATCGCCGCATCGCTACATCAACCGTGAATTGTCTTGGCTCGAATTCAACCGGCGGGTCTTGCTGGAGGCCTCGAACCGCAATCATCCATTGCTCGAGCAATTGCGGTTCCTGTCGATTTCCGCCGACAATCTCGATGAATTCTTCATGGTGAGGGTCGCCGGTCTTCGCGGCCAGATGCGCGCCGGAATCGCGACGCCATCCGAGGACGGGCTTTCGCCGCTCGAGCAGCTTGCCAGGATCCGCGAGCGCGTAAACCTTTTGACGACGGAGCAGCAGCGCCACTGGCGCGAGTTGCGCAAGGAGCTGCGCGACGCGGGAATAACGATTGTCGATCCGCCGGATCTCAATAAGGATGAAACGGAATGGCTGCGCCAGCATTTTTTGACGCATGTTTTTCCGGTTCTGACACCGCTTGCCGTCGATCCGGCGCATCCGTTTCCGTTCATCCCGAATTTCGGCTTTACGATCGCCCTCGAATTGCTCGGGCCAACCGACCAGAAGAACCGCACGGCCTTGATCCGCCTGCCCGCGAAAATCGAACGGTTCATCCGCCTCCCCGAGGAGCCTGGCGGGAAGGGCCAGCGCTTCGTCACGCTTGAGGCCGCGATCGGCATGTTCACGCAGAGCCTGTTTCCCGGCTATCACGTGCGTGGTCACGGGCTCTTCCGGGTCATTCGCGACAGCGATCTCGAAGTCGAGGAGGAGGCCGAGGATCTGGTGTTGTTGTTCGAGAGCGCGCTGAAGCGGCGCCGCCGCGGTTCGGTGATCCGGCTCGAATTCGACACCAACATGCCCGAGGAGCTGCGCGGATTTGTCGCCGAGGAACTCGATGTCGCGGGGGACGATATTTTCATCCTGGACGGGATGCTGGCCTTGAATGAGCTCGCCGAACTTGTCGGTCTCGACCGGCCGGACCTCAAGTTCTAGACTTATAATCCCAGCTTTCCGGATCGTGTGCGCGACAATGGCGGCGATTGTTTCCTGGCGATCAAACAAAAGGATCTCGTCGTCCACCACCCGTACGAATCCTTCGACGTGGTGGTCCAATTCCTCCGTCAGGCGGCGGCCGATCCCAATGTTGTCGCGATAAAGCAGACGCTCTATCGCACCTCCTCCGACAGTCCGATCGTGCGCGCTCTTATCGATGCGGCGGACGCCGGCAAGTCGGTGACTGCCCTCGTCGAGCTCAAGGCGCGCTTCGACGAGGCCGCCAACATTCGCTGGGCGCGCGATCTCGAACGCGCCGGCGCGCAAGTAGTGTTCGGCTTCATCGAATTAAAGACGCACGCGAAACTGTCGATGGTCGTGCGCCGCGAGGCAGGCTCCCTTATCACTTATTGCCATGTCGGCACCGGCAATTACCATTCGGTGACGGCGAAGATCTATACCGACATTTCGTTCTTTACCGCCGATCCCGCGATCGGACGCGATGTCTCGCGGATCTTTAATTATATCACCGGCTATGCCGAGCCGGCCGGGCTCGAGCGGATGGCGGTTTCGCCGATTTCGCTCAAGCAGCGGCTTCTCGAACATATTGGGCAGGAGATCGCCTTCGCCAAAGCCGGCAAGCCCGCCGCCATCTGGGCAAAGTGCAATGCCCTCGTCGATCCCGAGGTCATCGACGCTTTCTATGCAGCGAGCAATGCTGGGGTAAATATCGACCTTATCGTGCGCGGAATCTGCTGCCTCCGGCCGGGCGTCGAGGGGCTGTCCGAAAACATAAGGGTTAAATCAATCGTTGGCCGGTTTCTCGAACATGCCAGGGTGTATTGCTTCGGCGGCGGCCACAACTTGCCGCATCCCAAGGCGCATGTCTATATTTCGTCGGCCGACCTGATGCAGCGCAATCTCGACCGGAGAGTCGAGGCGCTGCTGCCGATTCAAAATCCGACCGTGCATGAGCAAATTCTCGATCAGATCATGGTCGCCAATCTGATCGATAATCAGCAGAGCTATCAGGTCTTGCCGGACGGTTCGAGCGCGCGCATGAAGCCGCCTGAAAACGAAGAGCCGTTCAATGCGCATTCTTACTTCATGACCAACCCCAGTTTGTCCGGCCGTGGAAAATCCCTCAAGCACTCAAGTCCAAAAACCCTCCTTAAACGGCTGCATGGCCGCTGAGAGCTCGATGCTCGAGAATTGTCACGAGGCGGCGAAGCCAACCAGCGACAAGCGGCCGCTCGCGATTGTCGACATCGGGTCGAACTCGGTTCGTCTCGTTGTCTATGAATGCATGAGCCGCTCGCCCCGCCCGATCTTTAACGAGAAATCGTTGTGCGCGCTGGGCTTGGGCGTGGCAACCACCGGCCACCTTCCGAAAGCCGGCGTCGAAAAGGCGCTCGCAGCGCTCCGCCGCTTCCGGGTCTTGAGCGATATCATGGGCGTGTCCCTTCCACGCGTTATTGCCACCGCCGCCGCCCGCGACGCCGTGAATGGAGCCGAATTTCTCGCCGCCGCGGCGGAGGCGATCGGCGCCCCGGTGACGCTGCTCTCGGGCGAACGCGAGGCAGAGCTTTCGGCGCATGGGGTCATCGCCGGCATCAACCGCCCGGATGGCGTCGTCGGGGATCTCGGCGGCGGCTCGCTCGAATTGATCGACGTGAAAGGCGCGCATGCGGGCAAGGGAACGAGTCTGCCGCTCGGCGGGCTCACCTTGATGGATGCCTCGGGACGTTCGCCGCGCGCGGCGGTCAAGATTGTCCGCGAGGCATTGGCCGGTTCGCGCATCGCCGAGCGGCTTGCGGGACGCACTTTGTATGCGGTCGGCGGCACTTGGCGGGCGCTTGCCAAGCTGCACATGAGCCAGCGCAATTATCCGCTCGCCGTAACCCACTGCTATGTCATCCCCGCCACCGACGCCGCCGATTTCGCGGGCCTCATCGAACGGGCGAACACCGACACGCTGATCTCGATCGACGCGGTCAGCGCGGCGCGGCGGCCGTTTCTTGCCTATGGCGCCGTCGTGCTCGACGAGATCATTCGCCGGGCAGGCCCGCGCGAAGTCATGATTTCGACGACCGGCGTGCGGGAAGGGCTGCTTTATGAATTGCTCGACATGGAGCAGCGCCGGCAAGACCCGTTGCTTGTCGCGGCGGCCGAATTTAACCGGCTCTTCGCGCGCGCGCCCGGCCATGCCGAGGAGCTCAACGATTGGACTGGCGCGTTCATAAACTCCATGCACGCCGAGGAAACCCCGGAAGAACGCCGGCTTCGCCATGCGGCCTGCCTTTTGGCCGATGTCAACTGGCGCGCCCATCCAGACCACCGCAGCGAAGAAAGCATGAATATCGTCGAGAACGCCGCCTTTCTCGGCGTCGATCATCCCGGCCGTTCATTCCTCGCGCTCGCGGCGTCCTATCGCTATCTGGGACTCGACGCGGACGTCAGTCCGCAGCTTCGCGCGCTTGTTTCCGCGCGGATGCTCCACAGGGCGCGAATTCTCGCCGCCGCGACGCGCGCCGCCTACGTTATTGCGGGCGCGATGTCCGGAGTGCTGCCGTTGACGCCCCTGACTTGCGTTAGGACCACATTGACCTTGACCTTGCCGCGCGCTCTCGCCGATCTTGCGAGCGAACGGCTGCAAAATCGTTTGAAGCAGCTCGGGCGGCTGATCGGCCGCGAGCCTATGATCACCGTCGCGGGGGAGTAGAGATTGTAGCCGCGCTCACCTCCTAACGTTTCTTGCAGGCACTTCACCCGCGGTCTGATACGGTTTCCGGCTGATTGACTCGATAGTGAAGGGGATTCACGGGGCCTTGCGAAGCAGATAGGCTGGAACGCCATGAGTCGGAGGTGACACATGGCGACAGTTTGCGAACATTTGAGTGTGGA
>JBQTKC010000142.1:0-2462 GCA_052386575.1 Beijerinckiaceae bacterium | reverse complement strand
GGTTTACTTGCTCTGGCATTTGGGCCGGAAGCAGAAGCCTGCTGCCCCGACAAAGCCGGCGTAAAGGAGCAAATCTCGCGCTGCCGGTTTTCGCATTTACCCTTCGCAGCCCCTGCGGGGGATGTTGAAAAGTTGCTTTGCCATCGAGCGGGACGCGGGCGGGCTACCCAGGTGCGGTATCAGGGGCGTGGAGTTCCCAAATCTTCGCGCCAATCGACGCGTCTCGTGCTCCACAAAAACATGTCGCGCGAATGCGTAAAGAAGATCCTTAGTATGAACTCCAGAGTGCGGCCATGAAGCTTACCTTTCCTGCCCCAGTTCAAAAGATTTTAGGCATATTGAACTGCAAGCTCGGCGCGGACGTGCTCGCGAAATCGCCAATTCTCTTGGCCGTGAGCATCGTTGTTTTCATAGTGGCGGTATTCTTATTTCAGGCTAGCTTCTATTCCGCCGCGAGGGCGGCGGCGAGCAGTATGGCCAGCGCGGTTCTATTGGCCGCGGTCGCGCTGGGGTGTGCGCGAGTTTCAGGCTACGGCGAACGGCTGATGCAGACGCTTACCGCGCTTGCCTTGAGCGGCGCCATCGTGATTTTTATCCGGACGGCTTTAGGTTTTATCATATTCATTGCCCCAAATCTTGCTGAATTGCCGGATGATAATGTCCGTCAACTGACGGCATTTTTACTGTTTCCTCTTTATGTGTGGAACATCATTGTATTTGCTTTTTTGTTCCGGAGGTCCTTCCGTACTGGCGTGGTCGTTTCGTTCGCCATTTCGATCATTCTTCTGTTTGTCATGTATTTCTCGGTGCCAATAATGTTTAAATCCATGTAGCGGCGTTGGCCGCCTCTGCCCAGGTGAAACGCCTGCTTTGGCCGGCGGAGGGCAAACCCCGCTTGCTGCCGCTATAGGCATCTACTCGCGGCCGGCGGTACGCTCGGGCGCTGCTCGAGGGCCGAATGATCGCTAACAAGATCGCCTACCAAGGCGAGCCTGGCGCCAATTCCCATATCGCTTGCGGCAACGTCTATCCGGGATTGGAAGCCTTACCCTGCGCGACGTTCGAGGATGCCTTCGCGGCCATTGCAGACGGCGCCGCGACGCTCGGCATGATTCCCATCGAGAATTCGGTTGCCGGGCGCGTCGCCGATATCCATCACCTCCTGCCTAGCTCTGGTCTCTACATCGTTGCGGAATATTATTTGGCGATACATTTTCAGTTGCTCGGCATCGGGGGCGCAGAACTTGACGGGGTGAGATCGGTCTACAGCCATGTTCACGCGCTTGGCCAATGCCGGAAAATCATCCGCGCGCGCCGCCTCGCCGCGCATGTGACAGGGGATACCGCTGGGTCCGCGCGGGAGGTAGCGGAATGGCGCGACCCGCGCCGCGCGGCGATCGCCACGCGCCTCGCGGCGGAAATCCATGGTCTCGACGTGCTCGCCGCGGACATCGAGGACGAGCCGCATAACACGACGCGCTTCGTCGTGCTCTCGAAAACCCCCCGATGGGCGAAACGCGACGAAGGTCCGGTGGTCACGAGCTTTGTATTCCGGGTTCGCAACGTGCCCGCGGCGCTCTACAAGGCGCTCGGCGGTTTCGCCACGAATGGGGTCAATATGACCAAGCTCGAGAGCTACATGGTCGACGGGGAGTTTATCGCGACCCAATTTTTAGCCGATGTCGAAGCCCATCCAGAAGAACCAAATCTTACGCGCGCGCTGGACGAGCTGGCGTTCTTTTGCAAGGAAATGAAAATCCTTGGGGTCTATCCGGCGCATCCGTTCCGGATCGAAAGTCAAATGCGTGTGCCGCGGGACGCTGGCCTTGAAGGTCAGCCTCCATGGCGTTGAGGACCTCTCAATTCGCAATCGCCGATTTTGAATATGGCTACAACGGCGCCTACCTGGCAAGTTTATGTCAGCATGTGGCCGAAAGACCTTTGCATTACAGTTGCATTTTTGTTTGAGGTCTGAATTGATAGGCTGCCATGATTCGGAGGGTCATAGGGCCTCATCCGGCGGCCAAATTTCATGAGGCACTGTCTGGCGGCGGGCCGGCTTCGAAAGTAGCGAGTTCGACGCCCTCGGCGACATGATCGCCTATCTGGAACTTAAAATCCTTGAGAATCCCTTTTTTGGGGGCGCGCAGCATGTGCTCCATCTTCATCGCTTCAAGGACGAGAACCGGCTGGTTTGCCTCGACTTTGGCGCCTGGCGCGACAAGCAACGCGGCAATGCGGCCGGGCATGGGCGAGGTGAGCCGCTCCGGAGTCTCAGTTCGCCGCGCCGCCCCGGCAAGAGAACTGGCCTCAAGAAAGCGATGCGCGGCCTCAACCCCTGCAACCACAAGGATCTCTTCGCCGGAGCGAACCCAAATCGCGTTGACGCGGCGGCCGTCAAGCTCGGCGGCAAGAGTATGATCGGGCGCGAGCGCGCCGCTTGCGTGAAAAAAAGTGCCCCC
>JBQTKC010000141.1:0-2330 GCA_052386575.1 Beijerinckiaceae bacterium | reverse complement strand
CGCGAGGATCGAAAGCGCTGCGAGGCGATGCTGACTGGCCGTGGTTACGCTTTAAGCCGGCGCCTCGGCGATACGCTCGCGTATTTACCCTTCTGATCCACTCCGCGTGGCAAGCTCGCTTAAGGTCCGGAATCGGTAGCCGGTCTCTTTGAGCCAGCGAATGATTGCGCTCAGGTTTGCGAGCGCCGGCGCGCCCGTATTGAAGCGACAATCGAGGCGGATCCCCGTCCCTGACATATCGACGAATTCCCAGGGGTGCACGAACAGCACCGGATCGCGCGCCTGCCCGTGACCCCCAGAGCAATGCGGTAGGTGCAGGCCACCGCTTGCAGGGGCCCGAGCGCGAGATCTGGGCCGGTGTCGGTTAGGGTGGTCATGCCTGCTCTTCAATGAGATAGCCTATTGCGCGTCGATAACCGCATAAGACGCTTGATGATCCGGCCAAGTAAAGCCAGCAGCCGCACGGAAGTGGGTGCGCGTATGGCATGAAATTCCGGCACGCCCTCGGTGGTACGATAGACTCCATCGAGCACGATTAAGCCAGGGTTGACGCCGGCGATTTGATTTCATAGGGTGGTCAATAACCATTACCTAGAGGAATAACCCGATGGCTACCCTGATTGAGGCCACGATCCCCGACCAACTCGCCCGCCAAGCGCAAGCCTTGGTCACCCAGGGCTGGGCATCCGATTTCAATGCCTTGCTCGTGGAAGCGCTGCGCCGTTATTGCGAGTCGCACCCATCCCAACTGGCCGAATCCTTTATCCAGGAGGATGTACGCTGGGGTCTGCATGGAGACGACTGAACCTCACCGCAACGTTGTTTGCGATGCCGGGCCCTTGATCCATCTAGACGAATTGGCTTGCCTCGATCTGCTAACGGACTTTTCCAAAGTTCTCGTACCGGACGGCGTCTGGGAGGAAGTTGCCCGACACCGGTCCGGTGCCCTCACTTTTCCGTTTCTACAGCGGTGCCCCTGTCCGGTCCTCGGCGAAGAAATCACCTCTTTGGCGGCGCTGTTCACGCTCCATCGCGGCGAGCAGGAAGCACTGCAACTGATCCGCCAGTTAGAGCACGGCTTGCTGCTCACCGACGACATCTCCGCGCGCCTGGCCGCCCAAGCGCTCGGTATGACGGTGCACGGCTCCATCGGTATCCTGATACGCTCGATTCGTCGCAGACAAAAGACCAAAGCCGAAGTCCTCGAACGGCTAAAGCGTCTGCCAAAGGAATCAACCTTGTACATTCGATCCAGCCTGCTGAGCGACATCATTCGTCAGGTCGAGTGTGCCTGATGCCCTAAACCGACGATAGTTCGAAATGGCCACATGCTAGGCCGGAACCGGCTTCATCGGGTTCCGACAAAAGCAGCATCCAAACACTCGATGACGCCGATGGATCGCGCAAAGCCATGTGGTTTGTCGAAGGTATTCACTCGTCGCCCATGCGTCGGAACCCGAAAAGACGGTTCCGACCTACGGCCCCTCCCGTTTACCGGCGCGCCGCCTGCGGCGCGTCCTCGTGAAGCGCTTTTTTAGGCCGGTCTTTGTATGTAAAGTCTGGCCAGCTCCTTCCATACTCCGCGAGATTCGGCTCTCCACAAACAACTGTGAGGAAGCTGCCCAATGGGTGCTGTTTTAGGCGAGTGAGTCCAGCGTATAGAAGAGCCATAGCCCAAAGCGACTACCCTGTATAGCTTTAAGGGGTGGGAGACGCGAGCTCTTCTGATTTGTCGGTTCGCCTTTCGACCCAACGCTCCACAGCATCTAAGTCCAGATGTGCATCGAAGAATTCTAGGACACGGGATTCACCTTCTTCCAGCGGCTGCCGAAGTGTGTTGAGTTCTGATCTGGATGGAGATATGGTTCGGGTCACTGAAAGGGCTCCGGCCCGGCGCCCACTATTCGAGATGCTGGTGCGCGTGAGGCGTTTAAGTGGGAATGCGGCTAGAGAAGAAGATGTGCAGCGGATGCCTCCCTCGCCGTGGCATCCATGCCCCCCGTTGGTCGCAGCGTTAATCGGCGCCGGTTCGGAGAACTTGAGTAGCGGTCCGCCCGCGGGGCGCGGGTCAACGCGTGGGCCGCCCTAGCCGTCGATAGGAGATCGCCTCGGTCAAGTGCGTTGCTTGAATATCATCCCGGGCACTCCCTTCGCTCGCGACGGTTTTTTCACAACCTCTGAGTGGAGGCAAACTTGCCTACGGTCAGGAATCGATAGCCGGTCTCTTTGAGCCAGCGAATGATTGCGCTCAGGTTTGCGAGCGCCGGCTCGCCCGTATTGAAGCGACAATCGAGGCGGATCCCCGTCCCCGACATATCGATGAGCTCCCA
>JBQTKC010000140.1:0-7929 GCA_052386575.1 Beijerinckiaceae bacterium | reverse complement strand
GAAGTCTCAATCTCGTCGCTTTGCGCAACCGCCCGCGCTTGCGCCGCGCTGTCGTCCGTGGCGAACGCCGACTCGCCGCTTGGCGCGACGGCAGTCTCGCCGCCCTGGCGCGCGCGGGACACGCGTGGTGCCCTGCGGCCGCGCCGCGACCTTCCGGCGCTCCCTTCACCCAGATCTTCGCCCAAGGCATCGGGTTCCTGCTCGAATTCGAGCTGGGCGTCATCGGCGGACTCGGCAGGGAAATTTCCGGAAGTTGCGCGCGGAGCCCGCCCGCCACGGCGCGAACGCCTGCGCCCGTCGCGGTGATTTGCTTCGGATTCATCGTTGCCGGGGAATGGCGCCTGTCCGGTTTCGGCTTCGCTTTCGAGAGCCACGCCTTGCCGCACTCCACCGATCTGGGCCATGGCTGCCAAGGCGTCGTCCGGCGGCTGTGGCGCGTTTGCCGCTATACCGGAGCCTTCGCGGTCGCCGCCACGGCCACGCCTGCGCCGGCGTCTACGCCTTTGCCCGCCTTCGGCCTCGTTTCCGCTGGATTCGACGCCGCCATCCCGCGCCTCCTCCACGGGACCGCCATCGGGCAGCGTCCCTTCGCTTTCGGCCGATTCATCGAAGAAACCTTCAGCGATCGCGGCACGCGGCGCATCTTCCCGCGCGAAAGCGGGAATCTCTCTCGAACCCGCCGCGGGGTCGCCGCGTTCCAGCGTGTAATAATTCGTGCCCGTAACGGCGTCGTCAGCGGCGATCGTCAACGACGCGCCAAACCGCTTTTCCAAATCGCGCAAATGGGCGCGCTTCTGATTGAGGATGTAAAGCGCGACGGGCGTTCTCGTATTGACGATAAGGTCATAACTCGAATTCTTGATCAGGGCATCTTCCACAACGCGCAGGACATGCAGGGCGATCGACGCCGTCGAGCGAATCATCCCTGCGCCTGCGCAATGCGGACAGACGACGGTCGAGCCCTCGATGACCCCGGTGCGCATGCGCTGGCGCGACATCTCGAGAAGACCAAAATGCGACAGCCGGCCGATCTGAATACGGGCGCGGTCGTTTTTGAGGGCATCCTTTAGGCGGCGTTCGACGGCGCGATTGTTGCGATTCTCTTCCATGTCGATGAAATCGATGACGATGAGACCGGCAAGATCGCGCAGGCGCAGTTGCCGGCTGATCTCGTCGGCGGCTTCAAGATTGGTCCGAAGCGCGGTGTCCTCGATATTATGTTCGCGGGTGGAGCGGCCGGAGTTGACGTCGATTGCGACCAGGGCCTCGGTTTGATTGATGACGACATAGCCGCCAGACTTCAAGGTTACCTGGTTCGAGAACATGGCGTCGAGCTGCGTCTCGGCACCGGACTTCGCGAACATCGGCTGCGGATCGCGATAGGGTTGGACCATCTTGGCATGGCTCGGCAGCAGCAAGCGCATGAATTCCTTGGCCTCGCGATAGGCGTCTTCCCCCGCGACCACGATCTCGTCGATGTCCTTATTATAAAGATCGCGGATCGACCGCTTGATCAGCGATCCCTCTTCATAGACCAGCGTCGGGGCGCTCGATCGCAAAGTGGTTTCGCGCACCGTTTCCCACATGCGCAGCAGGTACTCGAAATCGCGCTTGACCTCGGCCTTGGTGCGCGCGGCGCCCGCGGTGCGGACAATGACCCCCATGCCTTCCGGAACTTCAAGCTCCTGCGCAATGGATTTTAGCCGCTGGCGATCGGTCGAGTCGGTGATCTTGCGCGAGATGCCGCCGCCGCGCGCGGTATTCGGCATCAAGACGGAATAGCGCCCGGCAAGCGACAAATAGGTTGTCACCGCCGCTCCTTTGTTGCCGCGTTCCTCCTTGGCGACCTGTACGAGGAGGACTTGGCGGCGTTTGATGACCTCCTGGATCTTATATTCCTTGCGCTGGCGGTGCGGGCGAGCTGGCATCTCTTCCATCGCATCGCCGCCGAGCTGTTCGATCTCGGCGGCCTCGTCCTCGTCTTCGTCGCCGGTTTCGCCGCCAGGTTCGCCAGGCTCCGGCGCTCGAGCGTTCGATGGCAAGGCGCCCTCGTTCGCAGACGCCGTTTCCGAATGGTCCGCTTGCGCCGCCTCGCCTGTGGCGTCCCCGGCGCGTGCAATTGCGGGTTCAGCTGGTTCATCAACGGAGGGCACTGTACCGGCGCGATCCGGCGGCCGTGATTCTTCGCGGGATTCATCGAAGGAGTCCGCCTGTGCCACGGCGTCCTGGTCACTTGTGCCCGCGTATTCTTCTGGCGGGCCTAGGGAGCGAGCCTGGCCAGGCCGCTCCGCCTCGAAGGACTCCAGTCCCGCCTCATCGCTTTCCGCCTCCGTGCGAACACCGCCTGGAGCATCAGAGGACGCGTCGTTGGCATAGGCCTCGGACAGGATTGGGTCGGCGCCACGCCGTTTCTCGGCCCGTTGGCCGTTACGGTCGCCCCGCCGGTAGCGGCGGCTGCGGCGCGGAGGCCGGGATACGTCTTCATCCTCGTCGCGTTGCGCCCTCGCATCTTCCGCGATCAGGGCCTGACGGTCCGCGACGGGAATCTGATAATAATCAGGATGGATTTCCGAGAAAGCAAGAAAACCATGGCGGTTGCCGCCGTAATCGACAAAGGCGGCCTGCAGCGAAGGCTCGACCCGCATGACCTTGGCAAGATAAATATTGCCGCGAAGCTGTTTCTTGCTAGCGGCTTCGAAATCAAATTCCTCGACCCGGTTGCCGCGAAGCACGACCACTCTGGTTTCTTCGGGGTGAGACGCATCGATGAGCATTTTGTTGGCCATGTGAAACTCGTTCAGGCGCGACGCGGAGAGGGCCAGTGCCGCCAGCCAGGGTCCGCGTACCGGACGCCGGGGCAAGGCGTGGCCGGCGCAAGGCCGCATCACGCAATGGATAGTGAGGTGAGTGAAGAAAACAAGGCGAGGGCCGGCAAGCCGCGCCGCCGCCTCGCGTTCCGCCACGGGACAACGCGGGACGCGCCGCGCGGTTATAGGTAAAACCGGAGGAGCCCTCTCGTCGCGGCCGGCGATAGCAACGCATGAACTCGGTAATCACGTCATTGGAAGCCGCGACCGGCCGCGCGACCGCGAGGGTGCCATCATCCAATTGATCGACGGCCGCTATTAGCCCCATTGCGGGACAGGTCATATCCTCATTACCTACCGGCAACGGCGCCCCTAAACGGGAACCATCCGAACATCGATCCTGGCAGGCCGCGCCTCGGCGAAGCCTGAGCTCGGGGAGCGCCAGACGCGCGTCTGTTCCCGCTCCAGCTTTCGCTTCTTGCCACAACCACCTGAAACACCAATAAAACACGGCGCATCTCATACGCCGCTCAACGCCGTGAATTCCCCTGGCCCTGATTCGGGGCCCGGAAAAGAATTGTTATACATATCGGGTTTGTGTCCTGTTTGGCAAGTTTCCCTTTGCGTTGGTCCGCGCGGCGATGGTTTTCGCGGTGGGTATCTGGCATAATCACAACTCATTAACCTCATTGCTCCTAAACACAGCCAGGCGCGCGCGCCGCGAAGATGCCTTGGCCGCGACATTGGAATTTGGGAACAGCGGACCCGACGGCGGGTCGAAAGGCAAACCCCGGGCGAATCGATGGCGGAGAGCGTATATTTTCGCAAAGCCGTAGGCGTGGCAACCGCCTTGGCCCTCGGCGCGGGCACGGTGGCTCTCGCCGCCGGTTTGCTGACGCTACTGCCTTCGGCCGGGCGATACCTTGGCTCTCGCGCTTATGCCGCGACGGTTCAGCCCGGGAAGGGCGGGCGTCCGGCCGCCACCGCGGCCTGGGTCGAGCAGAGAGGCGATCGCGCCAAGCTCATATTCGAGCTAGCCGCGCCCCTCGATGCCACGGCCTTTGTCCTGGCCAATCCCGATCGGGTCATCGTTGATTTGCCGCAAACCGATTTCGCGCTTGACCCGGAGACCGGCAGCGCGGCGGACCTTCGCGGCAAGGCGGGCCTCATCGACGCCTTTCGATTTGGCCAGCTCGGGCCGGGAAAGTCGCGTATTGTCGTCGATCTTGCTGCCCCTGCGCTGGTTTTGTCGGCGGCCTGCGGCAAAATAGAAAACGGCGGCCACGCACGCCTCGTCATCGAACTCGCCAAAACGGATCGCCGCAGTTTCGAGGCCGCCGTGCAAAGAGCGCGGATCCAGTTGACGGCGTTGGCCCAACCTAAGGAGGCCCCAAAACCGGAGCCGGAATCGGCAATGCCGCTCATTATGATTGATCCTGGCCATGGCGGAATCGATCGGGGCGCCATGGTGCATGGACTCGTCGAAAAGGAACTGGTGCTTGATTTCGCAAAGGCGGTCGCGGCCAAACTCGATGCGGCCGGGCGGTTCAAGGTCGCCATGACGCGCGACGGCGACAGTTTCGTTTCCCTGTCCGAACGCGTGCGGATGGCGCGCGACAGAAAAGCGGCCCTATTTGTTTCGATTCACGCCGACACTTTGTCTTCCGCGGCCGATGTTTCTGGCGCGACCGTGTACACGGTATCGGATCGCGCCTCGGATGCCGAAGCCGCGCGCGTGGCCGAAAAAGAAAACCAGTCCGACGCGGCAGCCGGTCTGGACAAAATCGAGGACGTCAGCGACGTTTCAGACATTCTGTTCGATTTGACGCGGCGGGAAACTCGAGCCTTCAGCCGGTTCTTCGCGCGCACGTTGGTGAACTACTGGCGGGCCGCGGGACGGCTAAACAAAAATCCTCGGCGTTCCGCCGGGTTTCTTGTTCTAAGAGCGCCCGACGTTCCGTCCGTCCTTTTGGAACTCGGCTATCTTTCCAACGAAAAAGACGGACTGGCGCTCACTTCGGCGCGATGGCGCGACAAGGAATCGAGCCAGGTCGCGGAAGCAATCGCAGCTTACTTCGCGGCGAGGGAGAGCAGCGCAACCGTGACCAAGACCAATCCCGATCGGGTGCCAGTTGCAAAAATACCGTCGGCCGGGCCGCAAACTCCAAATCATTTTTTTGATGAAAAGCGAAATCCGTGATCGAAACCAGTGGCGGCTCCGTGCGAGCGTTGGCGCAGGCTATATTTCCGCGCGCGACCGGAGCGGTTCGCTATTCGAGGCTTACCGCGCCGCTTCAATCGACAAACTTTAAACACAAAAGCGCCGCACTGAGAATATGGCAAAGTCTTTGGCGGGTGACTATCGCCGTTTGGCGATAACCGGCAGGCCGCCGAGATCGCAAACTTCCGAGATTCGCCTTGCGGGCGGGGCTCCCGGCCGGGATATACGCATAGTCCCCGCCTTTATTTGGCTTGGTTCGCATGGCCCTTTGGACGTGCGGCCGCCGTCGAGCGCCGGTATTGGTGTTAGGCCGGTTGTATTATTGATTGCGCCCGCAAAGCGCTTCCGGAATTTATAAGGCCAGGTCGCATGCGGCAAGTATCAAGGTTTCTCGGTTTCGTTTTCGCGACGGGCGCGATCGTGTTCGTCATTGCGGCTTGCGCGGCCGGGCTGTTGCTTTGGAAATTCGCGCGAGGCCTGCCGGATTATACGACGCTCAAGGATTACGAACCGCCAGTGATGACTCGGGTCCATGCGAGCGACGGATCACTGATCGCCGAATATGGCCGCGAGCGGCGGCTTTATCTTCCGAGCGCCGCCATCCCCCCCCTCGTCAAGGAGGCGTTTATCTCCGCCGAGGACAAGAATTTCTACACCCACGCCGGAGTCGATCCAGAACGCATTGTTCGCGCCCTCTTCGTGTTCCTGCGAGGTGACAGGCATATCCAAGGCGCCTCGACCATCACCCAGCAGGTCGCCAAGAACTTTCTGTTAACGAACGAACGGTCCTTCGAGCGCAAGATCCGGGAAGTGCTTCTCTCGTTTCGGATCGAGAGTGCCTATTCCAAGGAAAAGATTCTCGAGCTCTATCTCAACGAAATCTATCTCGGGCTCGGGAATTATGGAGTCGCCGCCGCGGCGCTGAACTATTACGGCAGATCGGTGCATGAGCTTACGCTCGCGCAAGCCGCCTACCTCGCCGCCCTGCCGAAGGCTCCGAACAATTATCATCCTTTCTTGAAGCACGAACGGGCGATCGAGCGGCGCAATTGGGTCATCGATCGCATGGTCGAGAACGGCTATGTCTCGCGGAAGCGCGGCGAGAGCGCCAAAGCCGAGGAACTCGGCGTCGATCCGAGGATGCTTTCGCCCAATGCTTTCGCGGCCGGCTTTTTCGCCGAGGAGGTTCGCCGCGTACTTAGCGAACGTTACGGCGAAAAGAAACTCTATGAAGGCGGCCTTTCGGTTCGCAGCACGCTCGATCCGAAACTGCAGCTGATGGCAAGGCGCGCCCTGGTCGATGGCCTTGTCCGCTACGACGAGGCGCATGGCTTTCGGGGTCCGATGCGCCACATCGACATCAGCCAGGACTGGGGGATTCCGCTTGCCGATATTCCGGCCTTGGGCGACGTCGCGCCGTGGCGGCTCGCCGTCGTTCTCGATGCCGCCAATTCAAGCATGCGAATCGGCTTGCAACCCTGGCGGGAAAAATCCGGCGAGATCGCGCGCGAACGCGAATCCGGTACACTCGCCACCGCCGGATTGCGTTGGACCAGTGGCGGCGGCGCCCGCACGTCGCTCGGACCGGGCGATGTGATCTATGTCGAGCCGATCGAAAACAGCCCTCGCCAGTACCGGCTGCGCCAAATCCCGGAAATCAGTGGCGCGATCGTCGTGATGGACCCCTATACTGGCCGGGTGTTCGCCATGGCTGGCGGTTTTTCCTTCGACCAGTCCGAGTTCAATCGCGCGACGCAGGCGATGCGCCAGCCGGGTTCCTCGTTCAAACCTTTTGTCTATGCGACAGCGCTCGACAATGGCTATACGCCATCCTCCATCATTCTCGACGAGCCGATAGAAATCGATCAGGGACCGGGTATTCCGGCGTGGCGCCCGGAAAACTACGAGGGCAAGTCGAGCGGCCCCCACACCTTGCGCTATGGGGTCGAACATTCGATCAATCAGATGACCGTGCGGCTCGCCCGCGATGTCGGCATGCCGCTCATTGCCGAATATGCCAAGCGCTTCGGCATCTACGACGATCTGCCGCCCTACCTCGCGATGTCGCTTGGTTCCGGCGAAACGACCTTGGCGCGCCTGACCACTGCCTATTCGATGCTCGCCAACGGCGGCAAGCGAATCAAGGAAACCTTGATCGACCGCATCCAGGACCGTTGGGGGCACACGATCTACCGGCACGACGAACGAATCTGCGAGGGGTGCGACGCGCCCCAATGGAACAATCAAGACGAGCCGAGATTGATCGACAACCGCGAGCAAGTGCTCGATCCCCTCACCGCCTATCAGATCACCTCGATCATGGAAGGCGTCATCCAGCGCGGCACCGGCCAAAGGATCAAGGAAGCTGGCAAGCACCTCGCCGGCAAGACCGGGACGACCAACGAGGCCAAGGATCTTTGGTTCATCGGCTTTTCGCCCGATCTCGCGGTCGGCGTCTTCATGGGTTACGATCAGCCGCGCTCGCTTGGGGATTCGGCGCAAGCCGCGCATTATACGGCGCCTATCTTCCGCGATTTTATGAAAATGGCGCTTGCCGGCAAACCCGATATTCCATTCCGGGCGCCGCCTGGCATCAAGCTGATCTGGGTCAACGCGAAAACGGGCACGCGGACGAGCGCGAGTTCCCAGGGCGCAATCCAAGAGGCATTTAAGCCCGGCAGCGCGCCACCGGAATCCTACGCCGCCGGAGATGAAACGCCGCGGGCACTCCCCGCCGATTCTGACATGGACCGCATTATTGGGCGCGGGTTGTACTAGCACTACTTTGGCAGAATTATTTTTGTGTGAATCCTGAGACGCATTCGGCGGCGGGGACATCGTTCATGGATTTGCATTCGGAGGAGCGTCTTGATGACGGCTCGCCGGACCGGCGGGAGAGTT
>JBQTKC010000139.1:0-13083 GCA_052386575.1 Beijerinckiaceae bacterium | reverse complement strand
GCGCCGACGATTTTGCGCGTCGCCGGAAAGCGCGCCTCCAACGCATTAATGAGGCCCACCATGACATTGTTGCGGTAGATCGCGAAGCGCTCTTCCGGCGCATCCGAATTATGCGCGGTGACACCTCGGGGAACAACCAAATCCGGGTTGCGCAGCGCGCGGGCGAGATCGCCTTGCCAGGTTTGCATTGCGCCGCGGGGCTCCTTCAAGCCGCGGCCGGTGCGGCACGGACACGCCGCACGCACTTTAGGCGCTCTTCCGCGGCAAGCACCTCGGCGCGAAGCACCGGCCACTCCGGCACGTCATTGTCCCATTCGATCAATGTCGGAAGCGGCCCCGTGCGGGCGATCACGCTGTCGAACAGAGCGAAAACTTTCCCGGCGACGGGGGATCCATGCGCATCGATGCATAGCGGCGATCCTTGGCCGTCCGCGGTTTCGAAATGACCGGCAAGATGTATCTCCCCGACGAGGCCGAGAGGAAAAGCTTCGAGATAGGCGCCCGCGCTTGTCGCGTGATTGCGTGCCGAAACGAAAACATTGTTGACGTCGAGAAGTAGGCCGCAGCCGGATGCGCGCGCGATCGCTGCCAAAAACTCCGTCTCCGGGATCGTGCTCTCTTCGAAGCGCACATAAGTTGCGGGGTTTTCAAGAAGCAGGTGGCGCCGGAGCGAGTTTTGCGCTTCGTCGACATGGTCGATCACCAAACGCAAATTTCGCTCCGTATAAGGCAGCGGAAGGAGATCGTTGAAAAAAATGCCGGCGTGCGAGGACCACGCCAAATGTTCCGAAAAACATTTGGGCTGATAGCGGTCGCAAAGCTCTTTCAGCCGGGCAAGATGCGCGCGATCGAGCGGCTCCCTTGAACCGATGTTGAGCCCGATGCCATGCACGGAAAGCGCGTAATGTTCGCGCAGGAATTTCAATTGCGCATGGGGGGTGCCGCCGCCGCCCATATAATTTTCGGCATGGACCTCGAAAAAGCCGAGCGGCTGCGGCGCGGCGGAAATGGCGGCGAAATGCTCGGGCTTAAAGCTCGCGCCGGCGCTCAGGGGAAGCTGCGAAACGCGCATGGGTTTTTTCGCCTTAACTCGCCTTCGAGCGCGTGTCCTGGTGACGCAAAAAGGGGCACGCGGATGCCGCGCGCCCCGGTTGTGCATCAAGACTTGGCGGGCTTGAGGGAACCCATGCCTTTCGGGGTCTTCATCTTTTCGCACGTTCCTTTCAGCACATATTTCCAGTCCTTGCCGCTGTAATCGACCTTCGATGTCCCGGCGCAACTCGTGCCCGCTCCCGCTGCGCAATCATTTTGTCCCTTCAGCGACACGCCATAGCATTTTTCCATCCCTGCCTTGTCGCCACCCATTTCCTCGGCTGAGGCAGGCCCCGCGAGAAAAGCGAGCGCGGCGGCCAGCGTTGCGGCGGTGATCTCGGTTCTGGTAGTCATGGACGGTTCCCTTCTTAAACGAAAGCCAGCTACAAACGCGGGAATCAGACAAGTGCTTCCCATCTCAACAAAAGCCAGTTTAGAAATGCGGAATCAGATTACATCTCCAACCTCGCCAATCGAAACGGCGCGCCGTTTCTACATGCTTTTCTACGTAGAAGCGAGCGCTTGTGTTACGCCAGACCGCGCATGTTCTCGAAAACGTGATAGCTCCCACGGCGCTTTCGGCTCAAGGACAAAGAAAGCGCCCGCCGGGGGGATCGGCGGGCGCTTCTGCCCGGCGAATGGGCTTTGGCTTAAAGGCGGCAGGAGCCCCGCCGGCGCAACCTATTCTTTGACCGTCAATGACTTTGGACCGTGACCGGGCTCTTGGCCGCGAAACGGCACGGCGTTTCCACACTGCAGCGGGCAGGGGCGTTACGCCAGGCCGCTCATGGTTTCAATGACAAAAACGTGATAGCGAGGCCAGCGGAGGCAGGTAACGCCCGGGCCGCATCATCCGAATGAAAAAGAGGGCCATTTGTGCGCGGTGACGAACGAGAAAAGCAATGGTCCATGCTAATGCGCGCGGGCAACGCGGGGGACGCCGCCTCCTACCGGCGTCTGCTCCTGCAATTGACACCGTTGCTGCGCGCGGTCGCTCGCCGGGGCCTTGCCCGTGCCGGAATGGCCGATACCGACGCCGAGGACGTTGTCCAGGAGACGCTGCTTGCCATTCATCTCAAACGGCAAAGCTGGGACGAGGATGCGCCTTTTAGCCCGTGGCTGCAGGCCATCGCGCGCCACAAAATGATCGATACGCTGCGCCGGCGCGGCCGCCGGATCAATCTTCCTCTCGACGGCTTTGCCGAATTCTTGGCCGCGGACGACAGCGAACCGAGTATGCTCGTCGCCGACGTCGATCGGCATCTCGAATGCCTGGCGGCCGGACAACGCAAGGTCGTGCGGGCCATTGCCGTCGATGGCCTGTCGATCAGCGAGGCGGCGGCGCGTCTTTCGATGACCAATGGAGCCGTCCGGGTGGCCCTGCATCGCGGCCTAGCGGCGCTCGCCGCGAAATTCAATGGAGAGGGGACGTGAAAACCTGCGATCTCATCCGCGCCCTTGCCGCCGACAGCGAGATCCACCCAATGGCGCCGGGCCGGGCATTGACGCTTGCCTTGATACCGGGTGTCGCGATTGCGCTGGTCCTCCATTTCGCGGTGTTCGGGCTCCGGCCGCATCTTTTGAGCTTGCTCGGCGAGCCGCAGTTTCTGTTCAAGGTTTGCCTCACCGTCCTGCTGGTTGCCCTTGCTGGTGCACTGCTCTTGCGGATCGCGAGGCCTGGCGCGGGCGTTCGCCGCGCCGCCCTCATGCTGGCGATCGTGCCGGCCATGCTGGCGGTCGCCAACCTGGCCGAACTCTTCGCTGTTCCGGTAGTGGAATGGGGCCGAAGACTTGTGGGCACCAATGCGATTTTCTGCTTGAAGAGCATCCCCTTTCTTGCCGCGGCCCCGCTCGTTGCTGCCTTGCTGGCCTTGCGCCAAGGCGCGCCGGAGGATCCCGCCCTTGCCGGAGCGGCGGCCGGCCTCTTCGCCGGGGCGATCGGCGCGGCATGTTATGCCACGCATTGCCCGGACGATTCGCCGCTTTTCGTGGCGGTCTGGTATAGCTTGGCGATCGGCTTCACCGCCGCGATTGGCGCCGTGGCCGGATCGCACCTATTGCGCTGGTGAACGGCTTTACGCCCGGCACATAAACAGCTTGTAACGTTAATGGGCGTCCCATGGAATGCGGACACCTGGCGGACACGGCACTTGGCAGTGATGTATTGCGTCCTGCCGGTTCCCTCACGGTGCCGCAAGGAAAGAAAGGCGCGGCCAAAATGTCATGCATGCGCCCCGACAAGCTGATTTTATTGGCTTCAGATGGTGGGCGCGACAGGGTTCGAACCTGTGACCCCTACGATGTCAACGTAGTGCTCTTCCACTGAGCTACGCGCCCCCGCCGCGCTTCCCGTATAAACCGAAAACGCGCAAAACCAAAAAGCTTCAGGTGCCAGTCCCGCCTCGCTCCGCGCGGATATGAGCGGTCCCGAAAACATAATCCCACCAAGGCACGCTAACCCCAAACCCGCGTGTCGAATCGCGGAAATGATGCAGCATGTGGAGACGCCGGAAAGTCTGGCCCAAACGAGTCTTGGGCTCCCCGTGGTGGACATAGTAATGCACCATGTCATAGGCGAGATAGCCAATGATAAAACCCATCAGCACCGGATACCCGAGGGGCAGGCCAAAAAGAAGCCGCACGGCGGCATAGGCAATCAGCATGATTGGTCCGCTGAGCAACACCGGCATCACGAGACGCAGCGGATCGTTGGGATGCACGTGGTGGACGCCGTGGATCAAAAAATGAATTTTGGAGCCGAACCGGCCGGGAAACGCGTAATGGAACAACATGCGGTGGCCAAAATATTCGATTAGTGTCCATATAAAATAACCGAGCGCCGTTGCGCAAAGGACGGGCCCGGCATCATAAACTTTGAAACTGAAGCCCGCGAGGACGAAAACCAAAGGCACATATATGAAAAGCGGGGTGGACCAATGGACTCGCGACAATTTGTCAAGCAAGGCGTTTTCGAACAGCCGCGGCGACGCGCGCAAGTCTGCCGCTTCTTGCGAGGATTTGCTCAAGGACTCGTTTGCCGCTCGTGTCATTCTATCAATTCCGCATCAAAATCCACCGATGCTGCACCCGCACGAATTGGGCCGCCGCCGGCGTCAAGAGATCGCTGCCACTGGCTTTATGAAAAGAGTCAAACCATGCCATTGAATAATTTCGCCCCGCGATGTATCATTGTCAAATTGGGCAGTCGGCGAGAGGAATGGCCGCGGCCAGGGTTGACCCAAATCCGCGCCGCGCGCGGCCAAAAGGGCGGCATTTTGGGACGCTAGAGTCATGGCAGAATTTTCACAAAGTATTTTTCCGGCGGACGCGTCGCCAAGCAAATACCCGCAGAGATCGCTTTTGGAGCGATATGGCCTGCGGGCTACACGCCAACGTCTAGGTCTTGCGAGGCTTCTTTTCAGCAAAGGCAATAGGCATGTGACCGCCGATACCTTGGCGTCCGAGGCCAATGCTTTGAAAATGCCTGCTTCCCTGGCGACGGTTTATAATGTGCTTAATCTATTTGCCGAAGTTGGCATAGTGCGTGGGCTCGCCATCGATGGCACGAAAACGGTTTTCGATACGAATACGAGCGATCATAGCCATTTCTTTTTTGAAGATACCGGCGAGATCGCGGATATCCCTCTCGCGGGAATGAAATTTGCCGAAGACGTCACGCCACCTGATGGCTATGAAATCGTCAAGGTGGACGTCGTCATCCGGCTACGCCGCAAGACGAGCGCCAACGTTTAAGTTCGATTGGAAGCGGGGACGGGCGATTCGTTGCGAATCACCCGGCGCGAGGCCCGAGGGGGCGGCGCGGGCTTGCTCCAGGCGCCCCAGGCTTTGACGAAGCGGCGCGGCCTACCGGCCCAGGCTGCTGCGCTATCGAGATTGTTCAGGATCATTCCCTTGCGAGTAAGCTGTCCTATCCGCGTGCCGCTTAATCCGACGGCGTCAGCTCAAGACACAGTCTTCGCCACCATGAGGGATGCACGCGGACAATTGTTTTTTCACGCGCGCCGCGGCGTGGCAACCGGGGAAGAGCGCAAGACATGGCGCGCCAGAGCCCGGCTTACGGGCAAGGCGGCAGCCGGGGGCCGCGGCAAGCACGGATGGCAGATCGCGGTATCGCCAAAGGTCAGGCGGGGTTGACGGAAGGCAGCGCTGTCTCCGCCACGGTTTTCCGCCATGCCGGCAACGCGCTTAGCGCGGCAAACCAGCGCCTGATCTCGCCATAAGGTTCAAGCGGGAAATGGGCCATCCCGGCATAGTTCAACGTGGCGCCGAGCGAGAAATCCGCAACTGTCAGCGTGTCTCCGGCGACGAATTGCTTGGTCTTGAGCTCGCCGTCGAGAATTTTCGCCGCGCCATGGAACAGCTCGGTGCCCTTGGCAACCGCGGCCATGTCCGGCTCTCCGGTCTTCATCACATGGGGTTTTATGACGTACTCGGCGATGAGCGGCACACAGCATGGTCCCCAATGCGCGAGGTCCCAAAACTGCCAGCGCGCCACGTCGATCCGGCCGCGCTCATCCTTGGGCATCAGCCCGCTTTCTGGCCGCCGCGATGCCAGGTATTGGCAAATCGCGTTCGATTCCCACAATATATAATCGCCATCTTTTAGGGTGGGCACCCGCATATTGGGATTGAGCGCCGCGAATTGCGGCGACTTCTGATCGCCCTTGGTTAGATCGATGACGCGTGGCGTCCAATCAAGTCCGAGATGATTGGCAATCGCCATCGGTTTGAAACAGCGCGGGCTCGGCCGGAAGACATAAAGTTCGATCGTCATTGGTTACTCCTACCTGCGGAATGACATCTTGGCTCTTGGAGAACGCGCATTCAAAGGCTCGTACCCCAAAACGCTGGGCCACCGTCGCAAAACGGAGGCGCGGGCGTCAACCCAAAACGCAGGTATTCGTCCACCACGACGGATGCGCGCGACGAATCACTTGCTTGGCCCGCGCGGCGGACCAGCAATCTCGGAAAATGCCAAAACAGGTCGCGCCGGAGCCCGACATGCGGGCAAGGCGGCAGCCCGGAGCGGCGCCAAGCACGGACAGCACATCGCCGATGACCTGGGCAACCAGGCAGGCTGCCGCCTCCATATCGTTGCGGCCTTTGCGCAAGGCCGCGACCATCGCTTCCGCCGGCATGCCCGAACAAATCTCCGGGTGCCCGCCAAAACCGGTCGCGGTGCCAGGCGCGATCTTCATCAGGGAAAAAACTTCTTTTGTCGCGACTGGCTCGTCCGGATTGACGAGCAGACCGATGAGCGGCGGCAGGCCGAGCAATGGGCCAAGCTCATCGCCGATGCCCCGCATCATTCGCGCGCGCTTCGCGAGACACACCGGGACATCCGCTCCGGTTTTCCGCGCGGCTTCCATCACGCCTGCGTCGGCGAGCGCAACCACGTTGGCGCGGGCAAGAAGCCGCAGCGCCGCCGCCGCGTCCGACGATCCGCCGCCGAGGCCCGCCGCCACCGGCAGACGTTTGACAAGATGGAACGAGCCAAGCCGAGCAGCGGGAAAGCGTTCGGCGAAATTTTGCGCCGTCCGCAAAACGAGATTGTCTTCAACCCTGCCCGTGGCCGGCGCGCAGGGACCCGCGACGGAGAGCGAGAGTGGTTCGCCGATGGTGAACGAAAGCATATCGCCCGCGCGCGAAAAGGCGACAAGACTTTCGAGCGTGTGGAAGCCATCGGCGCGGCGCCCAAGCACATGCAGGGTCAAATTGATTTTCGCGGGCGCGCGTTCAGTGAGGGTTTGGGGCAAGGAAGAACCAGGGTCGATTCCATCCGAAAGAAAGCGGCCAGCGCGTTCCGGCTGTCCGCCAAAACGCCTGGCGCTCCACTGCTGGTTTGCGGCGCGTTGGGGCGCGCAGCCCAATACGGATTCAGCCACCGTTTTTTTTCGGTTGGGCTTGAGCCGCGGCCGGATGCGCCTCCTCGTCGAGACCGTGCTCGATCTTGTGCAGGATTTTGACTTTGTCCTCCGCCTCGGGATCGAGGTCGCGCGCGTGATTCCATTGGAAATGCGCCTCGAGCTTGCGTCCCGCTCGCCAATAGGCATCGCCAAGATGGTCGTTGATCACGGGATCGGACGGCTTGAGGTCGATCGCCCGTTCGAGTTCCTTCACCGCCTCGTCGTTGCGGCCGAGCATGTAATGCGCCCAGCCGAGACTATCGACGATATAGCCGTCGGTTGGCCGCAGCTCGACCGCGCGGCGCAGCATGCTGAAGGCTTCGTCGAGGTTCATGCCTTGATCGACCCAGCTGTAGCCGAGATAGTTCAACACCAGGGGCTGTTCCGGATAAAGTGCTAGCGCCTGCACCAGGTCGGCTTCCGCCTCCGGCCATTTCTTCTCGCGCTCGTAGGAAATCCCCCGGAAATAATAGATCGGCCAATTGGCTTTGCTGGGCTTGTCTTTTCCGGCCAGGACACGGGAATAAGTTTCGATCGCCTCGGCATAATGTTTGTGCGCGCGGTGCAGATTGCCAAGCGCGGATAAGGCGTCCTCGTTTTGTGGGTTTTCGTCGACGATCCGCTTGAGAAATTTGGCGGCCTCGTCGGGGCGGCCCAGCGCTTCAAGAATCTGGCCGGTCTGAATATCGGCGGTGGTGCGCAAGCAATCGTTTTCGCGCACCATTTGGTAGACATCGATTGCTTGCTCGTTCTGTTTGAGGCGCTCGTAAATATCGCCCAAAGTAATGATAGCAAGGCTGTTTTGCGGGGTGAGATAGAGCGCGAGCCTGAGATAAATCATGGCCGCGAGTTCGTCGCCTTGCTGGTTGCCGGCGGCGCCAAGGCCATAGAGCACTTCAGCCGCGCCCTCCATCGCATTCTTGACCAGCGGTTCGAGCGGTCTGCCGGCCTTGGTGTCGGCGCGCGCCGCGGTGACAATTGGATGGTTGGGAAGAATTTGATCGAAGGCCTCATAGGCCCGAAGCGCTTCGTCGCGGTCGCCGTGGCGGACCATGAAACGGGCATAGGCATCGACAAGACGCAGAGTGTTCTTGTTGGCGGCGTAGGCCGCCTTGATTCGCTTCGAGGCTTCTTGCGAATCATTGGCGGCATCGGAGATGTAGGCCGCATGATAATCCCGGAATACACCGAAATTTTCGCCGCGGAGCTTATCGACGAGGTTGAGCGCGCGGCGCGTATTGCCTTCGCCCGCATAGGACCAAGCGCTCAGCAGATTCGCAACGATGTCGCGCTGCTGGCCGGTGCCGCCATTGGCAAAATAGGCGCGCGCGGTGGAAAACCGCTTCGCCTTGATTGCCTTGACGCCAAGGGCGAGGTTCGCCAAGGTATTGTTTGGATCGTGCGCGCGGAGACGTTTGGCAAGGCCGAAGGCGTCTTGCATATTGCCGTTCGAGACCGCCGCGACAAAGGCGCGCTCAATCAGATTCGGATTGCGTGGATCGGACCGCAGCGCCTCGCGAAAAAAGGTCGCCGCGGCCACGGTATCGCGCTCGGAGCCCGCGACAAGCGCGGCGAGATAATTGCCGGACGGGCTTTCGCCAACCTCGAAAGGGGCAGCGATGGCCACATTTTCCCGCGCCCGCGCCTGCGCGCTGGCTAGTCCGGCCGAAAAAGTAAAAGCCAGCAGCAAGGGCACCGCGAACCCGTGCATGGCGAGGCGGCGGCAGCGTCTGCCATGATCTCTCCGGCCCTGAAGGTTCTCAACAAACTTGAACTTGAGCGGCATAGCACCGGCTTTCCGTGCAAGAGGCGATAGTTTGGCCGCCAAGGACGCGATCACTCGATGTCGCGCGACGAACATGGCCGTTTTGCGGCCCGGCCACGTTGCAACCGGTTTCTCGGCGGGGACAACACTCCGGCGCCGGGTCAAATCCAAATCGATCGGGCGGCCGTTCGAACGGGCGGCGCGCGGCAGCGAACGATTAGCTCTGCCCAGGCCTTAACTTATAGAATATATGATGACCAATAACGTCCATTTTTTCAAGTCGTTTTGCCCACCGTGGCCGGACATAATTGGCATGAAAATGGGTCGAGGCGCCAATGTCGGCCACGTAGGTCTCGCCATGTGTCACCTCGCCCGCGATGCGGACCGCCTGCCGCCAAGCATCGGGTTCGTCGATGCGCAAGGACTTGTTTTCGCAAGCAAAGGAGAACTGGCAAGCATTGTAATGCCAGCGGTTTTGGTAGACGACACCACAAATCGTCGCGGGATAAAGCCCGCTCGAGACCCGGTTCAGGACAACCTGGGCAACCGCCGCCTGCCCCTCCTCGGATTCGCCCCGGGCTTCGAAATAGATGGCTTCGGCAAGGCAGCGGTCTTCCGGCGCCGATTTGTTCTGATCGATGCGCGCCGCGTAATATAGCCGCGCTCCCGTCGCGCGAATCCCGCCCGTGGCGGGACGCACAAAGGCCTGCGCCACAACCTCGACCGGGGTAGAGCCCGCCGGAGCGGGCGTCGCCGATCCGAGCGTGATCGCGCGGCGAACCGCGGGCGTCGCTCCTTGCATCAGCCGCTCTTTGATCGCGGCCGGCCACATCGTCAGCGCGGACCTGTACTGGCCTGGCGACACCTCGGCGCTGGAGCGCGCCGTGACCGGACTGTCGCCAGCGGGCCATGGCTCGAAGGCGGCGACGCTGCCGGGGCCGGATGCTTCTCCGTCCGAAGCGGCAAAAGCCCCCACCGGCCGGGTTTCATCATGCTGGAAAATCAGATCACCGGCGCGAAAGTTGGCGAGGTCTTCCGAATCGCGAAGTCTCGAATCGAATGCCGGCCTGAGAGAGGCCACGGGATCTCCCTTGTTGCTGCGGTCGACCTCTGGAAACCGCCGGGCATTGCGTTTCAGATCGGCGCGCGGTTCGATTTCATCGGGCAGACGCTTAAATTCTTCGCTGCCTCCGATCGACAGACTCGCCTCTCGAAAGAGCTTTTGTGCCTCGCCATGGAACTTGCCAAAATCGAGGCCAAGCGCTGGCGGTTCTGGCGGGACCAATATGGCGGGCGGCGCTGGAGCGCGCCAAGGCAAAGGCGCGAAGGACGCGCCGGACGCCGCTTCCTGGCCGGCATCCGCGCTCATCGAGACGGCCAGCGCCATGCCAAGGCACCATGGCGCAATGACGCCCAAGGCCCATCCGGTCCGCGAATAACCCATGCCCGACTCGATGCTCATTGCGGGCGTTGGCGCCTGTCGCCTGCCCGCGCGTTTTTATTGCCGGGTAAGCTTGAGAACAGGTTACAAGAGGCGGGCTAGGACCGTGCCAAAATGGGGCGGATCGAATATCGGGAAGATCGAACCCGCGTGGCGCGCCTTGCCGTTTCCTCCATGTCCGCCGCGGGTCATAAGGCCGGCCGTATGGGAAATTCGTCATGAGCAGCGACGCGGCAAGCTTTATTGGCAGCATTCCCGAGCACTACGACCACGGCCTCGGACCTATTCTCTTCGCGGATTATGCCGCCGACATTGCGCTCCGGGCGGCCGCTAGCGCTCCGGCGCGCGTTCTGGAGATCGCTGCCGGCACCGGGATTGTCACCCGCCAGCTGCGCAATTTGTTGGCAGCGAGCGCGCATTTGGTAGCGACTGACCTAAACCCGCCAATGCTCGAAGTCGCGCGTATGAAGTTGCGGCCAGCCGAACAGGTGGAGTTCCGGCCCGCCGATGGCACCGCCCTTCCGTTCCCGGATGGCAGCTTTGACGCTGCCGTGTGCCAGTTCGGCGTGATGTTCTTTCCGGATAAAAATAAATCCTATTGTGAGGTTCATCGTGTGCTCGTCCCTGGCGGGCGCTACCTGTTCAATGTTTGGGATTCGCCTCGCCATAACCCGTTCGGGCGAATTGCGCATGACGTCATTAGCAGCTTCTTCCCTGTGGATCCCCCTCAGTTCTACCGTGTGCCGTTCGCCTATCACCAAATCGATCCGGTTAAGGAATCCTTGATCGATGCAGGCTTCACCGGCATCACCATAGCCGTCCTCCGGCAGGAGAAGGAGGTACCGGACATTGCGCGTTTCGCACGAGGACTGGTCCACGGCAATCCGGTGATCGATGAGATCCGGGCACGAGGCGGCGTCGATCCTGATCGGATCGTTGATGCCATGGCGCAGGCGTTGCGTCAGGAATTCGGCGCCGGTCCTGGCCGGATGCCCCTCCAGGCGATCGTATTTTCGGCAAGCAAAACGTAGTGATTCGAAGTGTTTCGCGGCGGTGGCCGTCCGGCAATTCGGGGATGGCGTTTTGGCCCAGGCACAACAGGCCAGACCAGCAATCAATGGGCGCGGTCGACGCAAAAATTGATGACGTCGCTCAGGGCGAATTTCCACGGCGAAGCAGGAAACAGTTCTAGGGCGTCGCGCGCCATCGCGCCATAATGGCGGGCTCGCTCGATGGTGTCGGCGAGCGCGCGGTGCTTGTGCATGGTCGCGATCGCGGTCTCGAGATCTCCGTCTTCGATTTGGCCTTGCTCTAGGGTCCGGCGCCAGAACTCCCGTTCCTTTTGCGAACCGCGCCGGAACGACAGAACGACCGGCAAGGTTATCTTGCCTTCGCGGAAATCGTCGCCGGTATTCTTGCCGAGTTTAGCCGATGTCCCACCGTAGTCGAGCGCGTCGTCGACGAGCTGGAAGGCGATACCGAAGTTCAGGCCGTAGCCGCGGCAGGCCGCGATCTCGGGCTTCGGCCGCCGCCCGAGCAGGGCGCCAACTTCCGCGGCGGCGCCAAACAAGGCGGCCGTCTTGGCCCGGATCACCGCGAGGTAATCATCCTCGCTCGTCGCGGTATCATTGGCGGCGGCGAGTTGCATCACTTCGCCTTCGGCGATGATGGCGGCCGCGGAGGAAAGCGTATCGAGGCAGGGGAGCGAGCCCACCTCGACCATCATTTTGAAAGCCTGGCCGAGGAGGAAGTCGCCGACGAGAACGCTCGCCTCGTTGCCCCAAACCATGCGCGCCGCGAGCGTGCCCCGGCGCATGTCGCTCTCGTCCACGACGTCGTCGTGAAGCAGAGTGGCGGTATGCATGAATTCCACCGCGGCGGCGAGTTTGATATGGCCCGCCCCGGCATAGCCGCAAAGCCCGGCGGTCGCCAAGGTCAGGATCGGACGCAGCCGCTTGCCGCCCGATGCAATCAAATGGTTGGCGACTTCGGGGATCATTGAAACATCGGAGGCGGCGCGGGATAGGATCGTCTGATTGACGCGTTCCATATCCTGCGCCACCAAGGCGAGCAGCCCGTCGATGCCGGGCGCCTGGATTTTTTCCTCGAGGGGGATGACAACGCCCAAGATTGAATTCTCCGAATGTCGGCGGCACTCATTGAGGGTGCGGCTTCTCGCTTCTGTTAGGGTATTAGGGCGCGGCGCCGCGCTTCGCAACTGGGAGCGCGATCAGACCAGGCCCGCCAAAACGCTTTTTCCTCCGCAAAGGGCTGGCCCGCAAACCCTAGTTGGCGGTAATGTAGGGCATGGAACAAACGCCAAGGCAAGCTCCGCGCGGGACTGATAAAATTCCCGAAATCGTTAGCCAATGGGGTGTTGTTCCGCGCGCCGGTTTTGCCGCCATCGCGATTCTGTTGGAGGCGGATTGATCGAGCTTTTGCGCACCAACGACCTTGTGTTGATTTCCCGTGTTGAAGCCATCCTCGCGGAAATCGGCGTCGCGGTATTCGTCGCCGACCGGCACATGAGCGCGCTCGAAGGCTCGCTGTCCTTTTTGCCGCGCCGGTTGCTTGTCGCGGCCGATGCCGCGGCGCGCGCGCGGAGGGCCTTGGCGGCGGCGGGGCTCGGCGCGGAATTAAGCGATGGCTGAGGCAATTGCTGATCGCCGGCCTCGGGTCGTCCTCGATCCGTTTCTTGGCGGCCGGCTCTCGCTTTGTCAGCCGGTGGAAGGCCACCGTTGCGGCACCGACGCCGTGCTTCTTGCCGCGGCGGCGCCGGCCGATTTTTCCGGCCTTGCCATCGATGTTGGATCCGGCGTTGGCGCCGCCGGTTTGGCCCTGGCGGTCGCGCGGCCCGG
>JBQTKC010000138.1:0-10035 GCA_052386575.1 Beijerinckiaceae bacterium | reverse complement strand
GCCCGCTATAACCCAGAGCAGCTGACGGTGCTCAACATCGTGCCGGGGCTGATCTGCATTGTTTTGCTGATATCGACGCTGTTGGTCACGGCGCTCTCGATCACCCGCGAGCGCGAACGCGGCACGATGGAGAATTTGCTCGCCATGCCGGTGCGCCCAATCGAGGTCATGCTCGCCAAGATCGTGCCCTATGTCTTCGTTGGCTACATCCAGGTGGTGCTCATTCTCAGCGTCTCCACATTGGTGTTCCAGCTGCCGGTCCGGGGCTCGGTGGCGTTGCTGCTTGTCGCCTTGGGCCTGTTCATCGCCAGCAATCTCGCGCTTGGGATCACTTTTTCGACAGTGGCGGCAAACCAGATGCAAGCGATCCAGTTTGCGGTGTTTACGCTTCTGCCGTCGATTCTGCTTTCGGGGTTCATGTTCCCGTTCCAGGGCATGCCGGTCTGGGCGCAATGGGTTGGCGAAATCATCCCCGCGACGCACGCGATGCGGATCTCGCGCGGCCTGCTGCTCAAGGGAAATCGCCTGCCGGAAATCCTCCCCGAACTCTGGCCGATCGCCTTGTTCGCGCTGGCTGCCATCATGATCGCGGTTTGGTTCTACCGCGAGACGCTCGATTGAACGTCTTCGGGTCTGAGGCGATAATCGCGCCGCGTTTCATCGTGGACGGGCCGAGTGATTGAATGGGTCGCTGCGATGGGATTGCGGACCAAACGCCTTCCAGACTCGGCGTATCGCCGAGGGCGCGAGCGCCAATGCGCAAAACCATCCTGCGCTAGAGCATTTTCATGATGGGCGGCGATAACCCGAATTGGCGAGGCAATTTGCGCACTCCTTTGATGTGAACTCCGCGAGCGCTTGAGCGATGGCTTCGATGAGGGCATCAAGCGGCGGGGCGATCGCTTCTCTCTGCTCCGGAGTTCCGCGCAGCGCGAACAGCCGTAGACGCGCATCCTCCGGAAGGCCTGATCGCCTCGTTACCGGCGACCACAGCGGGTGTACTTGTTGCATCGCTTTGTCCCCCGGCCCAAGCGCGAATCATAGATGGCCCATTTCAAATTCATCGCAGGACCGGTCAAACAGCGACAGAGCCTCGTCGAGGTGATCGGCGAGGAGCGGCATGCCAAGCAGATAGGCGGCCGTACGCTTATTATGAGCCCGCGCGGCTTCGGCCCGCAATTCGTCCCAATCGTCGATCGTGCCGTCGCCGCGCCCAAGCCATGCCAGAGCGACGAGATCGATTTGTTCGTCCACGTTCAAGGCTGCGATAAAGCCACGGATCTCGTCGGCCACAGGATCTTCCCGGTGATCCTCCAAGACCGACACCATGCTATCATCCGTCGCGTTGGATGCATCATCTGGGTCGGTCACCACATCCTTGACATCGAACTCACGCGCCTTGACGATAATGAAGCAGACCTTTTCGGTTGCGATAGACAGGCTCGGAGGATTTTTCGACATTATTCACCTCGCACGGCCAAATGTGCTGGCAGCTCTGCTGTTCCATTTTCGACAGCCATCACCATTAGCATGAGAGCCGTCTTTTGCACACAGGTGCCACCCAAGCCGTGCTAGAAACCGCCATCTGCACACTTTTGTCGAAGGCCGGTGATGCCCACGCCCAATACAAACCGGAGCGCCTTAGCGGCCGTGTTAATGCTCCTCTTTTCCGTGCCCATCCGCGCCGAAGGCGGCGACGCGACTGTGGGACGGAGGCTGGCACAGGAATGGTGCGCAAAATGTCATGCGATCGGACCCGTCGGCGCGAGTCCGCTTCAAGTGGCGCCGCCGTTTCGCGAGTTGCATTTGCGCTACAATGTGGAAGATCTTGCAGAATCCCTTGCTGAAGGCATATTAGCCGGACACCCATCGATGCCTGTCTTTCGCTTCGACCCGGATCAAATCGAAAACTTGATCGCCTATCTGAAGACGCTTGAAAAGCGGTAGTTCGCGCTTCACGGGAATCCCGGGGGCGATTCCATCGACAAAGAAGTTGCCCTAGCTAGCGCGCCTTGCCGAGAAACGCGGCGAAGGCGGCGCGGGCTTCTTCCGACCGCAGGGCAGCGGAAAACAGCCGCGCCTCTTCCTCGATCCTGGCAAGGATTTCCGTCCGATCGCCGCGCATGAGGCGGCGCGTCGCGGCAAGCGAAGCACGGGGTTTTGCGCTAAGCCGCGCGGCCCTCTCGATTGCAAAACCGTGCAGCTCGCCCGCTGGCACGATGGCATTGGCAAGCCCGAGCCGCACCGCCTCGTTTGCGTCAAAAGGCTCGCAAAGCAGCAACAATTCAGCCGCCTTCGCCATGCCGGCGCGGCGCGGCAAAAGCAACGAGGACGCCGCCTCCGGCACCAGGCCGAGATCGGCGAAGGGGAGGCGAAACGTCGCGTCCGGCGCGACATAGACGAGATCGCAATGCAGCGTCATCGTCGCGCCAATGCCGATCGCTAGGCCATCGACGGCCGCGACGAGCGGGGTCTCGATAGCGGCAAGCGTCTTGATGAATGTGAAAGCCGGAAATTCGCCAGGCTCGGCCCCCGCGTCGAGAAAATCCGCGATGTCGTTGCCCGCCGTAAACACCCCGCCAGACCCGGAAAACACCACGGCGCCGATGGACGGATCGCCGCCGGCCTCGCGCAGCGCCTGCGTTGCCAACAAATACATCGCGCGGTTGAGCGCGTTCTTTTTGTCCGGCCGGTCGAAGGTCACGCACAGCACCGCGCCGACGCGCTCGATCCTGACGGTTGGCGTTTGCATCAAAAGTCTCGCCGCATCGGAATTTATTGGCCAAGCACGGCCGCGCTCGCATGCACGGAGCCCGCGCCGCGAGTCACTTCGCGTTCGAGGCCGCTAGCGCCAGCCGCGATATTTTCGGCAAAGAAACGCGCGGTCGCAATCCGCGCCGGCAAAGCGAAATCGCATTTGCCCGCAGCCAAGCGCCTATTTGCGGCAATCGCGCCTCTTGCCAGTGCCGTGCCTCCCCGCGCATAAGCGAAAAGCCGCAAATAAGGCGTCGCGCCCGCGAGCGCATCGCCCGCGCGCGTTGCCAAAGCGTCCAGCATGAAGGCGGTGGCGCGCTCGAGGGCGTCCACGGCTTGCGCCAAGCATGGCTCCATTTCGCCGAAGTTTTCAGCATTGCTCTGTCCCAGCGCCGCCGCCGCTGCGCGCATATCCGCGATTTCGCGTTTGACCGCCGCGCCCTCCGCCAGACCGAGCTTACGCTGCACCAAATCGATCTCCTGAATGCCATTCGTGCCTTCGTAGATGGCGGCAATTCTCGCATCGCGAAAAAATTGCGCGGCGCCAGTCTCTTCGATATAGCCCATGCCGCCATGGACCTGGATTCCAAGCGAGGCAACCTCGTTGCCGATGTCGCTGGAAAAGGCCTTGGCGACCGGCGTCAACAAGGATGCCCGCTGACCTGCCAAGTCACGTGCGGAAATGTCTTTTTCCCGGCGCGAGCGATCGATCGAATCCGCCGTCATAAAGCAGATTGCCCGCGCGGCGGCGGTCATCGCCTTCATCGTCATGAGCATGCGGACAACGCCTGGATGCCGCACGATGGGACTCATCAGTTCGCCCTTGCCGCCAAGAGAATGGCCCTGGCGTCGTTCCTTTGCGTAGCCAAGCGCTAGCTGAAACGCCCGCTCCGCGATCGCGACGCCTTGCACGCCGACATTGAGTCTCGCGCTGTTCATCATCGTGAACATGCAGGCAAGTCCCTTGTTCTCCTCGCCGACAAGAAAACCCGTCGCGCCGCCATGATCGCCATAAACCATCGTGCAGGTGGGCGAGGCATGGATGCCGAGCTTATGCTCCAACGAGATGCAATGGACATCGTTGCGGGCGCCAAGCGCGCCAGAAGCATCGACGAGAAATTTTGGCACGAGGAAGAGCGAAATGCCGCGCGTTCCCGCAGGTGCGCCGGGTAGGCGCGCGAGCACGAAATGAACGATGTTACCGGCCATGTCGTGCTCGCCATAGGTGATAAAGATTTTCGAACCGAAGAGTTTGTACGTTCCATCTTGCTGCCGCTCGGCCCTGGTTTTGAGCGCGCCGAGGTCGGAGCCCGCCTGCGGCTCGGTCATATTCATGGTGCCGGTCCACTCGCCCGAGACGAGTTTTGCGAGATAGAGCGCCTTTAACGCTTCGCTCGCGTGCGATTGCATGGCCTCGATGGCGGCGAGCGTCAACAGAGGGCAAAGGCTGAACGCCATGTTCGCCGCGCTCCAGATTTCGATGCAGGCGGTATTGAGGATCACCGGCAGACCCGTGCCGCCGTGATCGGACGGACCGGTGATCGCGTTCCATCCTCCCGCGGTCCAGGCCCGGTAGGCCTCGGCAAAGCCTGGCGCGGACACGACTCCGCCCGCTTCGAGCTGCGCGCCCGCCTTGTCGCCAACGCGGTTCAAGGGCGTGAGGACATTTTCGGCGAATTTTGCCGCCTCGCGCAGGGTCGCCTCGGCAAGACCATCGCCAAGATCGGCATAAATTCCGTCTTGACCGTCAGGATCCAGCCCCGCCTCATGGGTCATGGCGAAAAGAATGTCGGCGATGGGCGCGTGGTAACTCATCGATGTCTCCTCGAATGATCCTGTCCTTTGACCGCGAAGAGCTCCGCGTGCCAAGGATGCACGGCGGCAAGGATTGAACTATAAGTCACTTGCACCTGTTGTGTCGTCAAGGATGAATATCGGCGGATGAAAAGCGGTTTTGTTGCGCCTGTTTCCGCGCCACCCTCGCAACAAGATTTGGCGGCGGACGCGGCAGGAATCGCCGAGGCGGCGCGGATATTGCGCCACGGCGGTCTCGTCGCTCTCCCCACCGAGACCGTTTACGGCTTGGCCGCCGATGCTACATCAGAAGCCGCCGTTGCCCGGATTTTCGCGGCGAAGGCAAGGCCAAAATTCAATCCGCTCATCGCCCATGTCGCGAGCCTTGAAGCGGCGCTCCGGCAAGGGTTTTTTTCGCGCGAGGCATTGCGGCTTGCCAAGGCATTCTGGCCGGGGCCGCTGACTCTTGTGGTCCCGCTCGCGCCCAGCGCGAGCGTCTGCTCCATCGCACGCGCGGGCCTGCGAAGCATCGCCTTGCGGGTGCCGGCGCATCCAATTGCGGCCGCGGTCATTGCGGCGGCGGGGCGGCCACTGGCTGCTCCTTCCGCCAATCGTTCCGGCCGGGTGAGCCCGGTCACCGCCGCTCACGTGGCGCGGGATTTTTCCGCCGGCGAAATCGACCTCATTCTCGATGGCGGGCGTTGCCCGGTTGGCCTCGAGTCGACGATCATTGAATGCCTCGAAAAACACCCGCGATTATTGCGCCCAGGCGGGATCGCGCGGACGGACATCGAAGCCGCGCTAGGCCACCCGCTTGGCGATCCCGCGCGGGCGGGCCCCGTTCGTTCGCCGGGAATGCTCGCCTCCCATTACGCGCCGCGGGTAAAACTTCGGCTCAAGGCGACGGAACTCGAAGCGGGCGAGGCGGGCCTCGATTTCGGCGGGATTTTTGGCGGGGGCAAAAATATACTGGATCTCTCTCCCGGCCGGGACCTCGCGCAGGCCGCGGCCAATCTCTTTATTTTTTTGCGCGAGCTCGACGCGCGAGACCCAACCGGCATCGCGGTCGCGCCGATCCCTCACGAAGATTTGGGCGAGGCGATCAACGACCGGCTTGCCCGCGCCGCCGCGCCGCGCGGTACACAATAGAAAAGGACAAGCGAGACGAGGATGACGCCTTGTCCGGCTTTGTCCGTGGAGATCGAACATGGCGAACGAACAGCTGCTTCGCTTGAAAAAGGGAGCCATTGACGAAACAAAAAAACTATTCTGGATATTTATCTATATTTGGGTTCTATTGAGTTTGTTTTCCCTTCATAAAGCGCTCGTTTTGAATGACGAGAGTCTCATTTTCCACCAGGGATTTGCAGTAATCAATGCATTGGCCCTGGCAAAGGTCGTGCTGATCACGGAAATGTTTCACGTTGGAGACAACTTAAAAAATAGGCCGCTCATCTATCCAATTATGTTCAAATCTGCTGTTTTTGCCGTGATACTGGTGTGTTTTCATATAATCGAGGAAACGCTTATCGGAGCATGGCACGGCAAAACCTTTTCGCAAAGCATTTCCGAAATCGGCGGTGGAACATTGCAGGGAATACTCATGGTGGGAATCATCATGTTCGTCGTGTTGCTGCCATTCTTCGCCTTCAGGGAACTCGAAGGTGCGCTTGGAAAGGAACAATTGCGCCTCCTCTTATTCGGAGGCAAAACCAAGGCTGGCGCGGTTCCGCCTATTATGCAGTAACATGCTTGGTCAGAGTATCATTAAGGTGTTTCGAAGCTGGCGGCTGATCGAGGTCCGCTTTTCGTAAGTGGACGGACAATTGCAAAGTCGCCGCGACCGGCCGCATTGGTCGGCCTGAGACAGACTTGCCGGTCGAACTCGGCAAGGAACTTGCCAAGCTATACCAAGGCTTGATGTCACCTACAGAAGCTGAATCTCGTCACCGACGTTGAGCACGCCTTCACTGAGCACCACGCCGTAGACGCCCATGACAGTCGATATGCCGCGATGCGGGGACTTATAGCCGCGCGGCTCCATCAACTGCATGAGTGCGGCCATGATGTTCAGGTCGTACTCGCCCGTATCGGGGCTGGCATCTGGCGCCTTGCAGCGTTCGGCCGCATCATCCATGCGCATACGGACTTTGCCGGCCATTATCTCCCGTGTGCCGGGATATTGCTCGACCAGATCGTACTCAGCGAACGCTGGCAAATTCTCGATCCAAACATTCATGCGGAACCGGTCAGGATCGACCTCCACACCCATCAGCTCCTCGAGCGCCTTCAGAGTGGCGAGATTGATGAAGGAGACTTGTGGACCCGCAGTGTCGGCGAGATGATACGCCCCGCGTGTGTCTTGTACCCTCAGTTCGCCCTTGTCGTGTAACCTACCTTTGAGTTCTTCCAGATAGACTGGATCGAGCGCGTACTCGGACGAGGTGCCGATAAAGGTGGGACGCTCTTTCGCAATGGCTGCGGTGTTCGCGCAGGCGATGTAGTCGGACTTGTTGAATTTTTCCGCACGTTTGGTCAGGTCCCCAGGCCTGCGCCGGAGCGCAATTCTCCGGTCATACATGACGCCGACCGTGGGATTGACGAGTAATTGGCGTTCCGTAACGGACGCCGCACCCTTGAGCGGGAAGCGGCGTAGCTGTGCAATTCGGGCCGCCATTCGATACTCTCTCCTTTGCCGTCCCCATGCTGCCGCATAGATACGGACTCTGGCATTATCCGTCATCTAGGCGCGTCCGGCGGATCGCGGCCGATGGCTGGACAGGGCACGCCGCGTTTGCTAAAGCCTCGTTGTTTTCTGTGCAGCGGCCGGCACCAAAAGCAAGGCCGCTTCGAGGGGCGTATAGCTCAGTTGGTAGAGCAGCTGACTCTTAATCAGCGGGTCCACGGTTCGAGCCCGTGTGCGCCCACCAAATTTCAAAAGGGGAATCCTGCGCAAGTCCCCACCCGGGCATTGATGCCATGACGATGCGCGCGTCGCTGTTAAGCAGCGTTCCGCCGCAAACCTAATCAACGTTTCGACACTCCACTCGGCTGATAACCTGCCGGTCTTGCAGTTTCCAAAGTGGTTAGGTCGCGGATAAGACAACGCATATCCGCCGCAACGGTGCCGGTTCAAAGCTGATTCGTCGAGCGGGCGATTTGGCTTTCATCTCGGAATCACGCGTGCCCCGGTGCTTCACGAGCAGATCGCCTTGCCGCATTTTTTTATGTTGACGATCTTGGCTTCCAATTCGTCGTAGCCGACGGCGCCGACGGCGACATCCGTGCCAATCACATAGGTAGGCGTGCCGGTCACGAAAAGCGATTTGGCCAGTTTGCCGGACTCCTCGATGCCCGCGGTACTACCCGGCGCGGCGGCGTCCTTGGCCAATTTGTCCATATCGGCCCCGAGATCCTTGGCAACGCGAAGTGCTTCCTCCTTGCCGACGGGACCGCGCGCGGCAAGTAGCTTTTGGTGAAATTCCCAGAATTTTTCGCCCTGGAATTGCCGGAGGAATGCGTTGGCAATCTTCGCCGCCTCGACGGAGCCAGGCGAAAGAATCGGAAGATCGCGCAAGACGACGCGGAGATCGGGGTTACCCTTCATGAGCCGCGCAAGATCGCTCAAGGCGCGTTTGCAGTAACCGCAATTATAGTCGAAAAACTCAATCAGCGTGATCTTGCCCTCTGGATCGCCGATCACCGCTTGATTGAGCGGGCGAAAAAGGGTGCTGGACGGATCTGTTATGGCTTTTTCGCGGGCCTTTGCCTCGGCAGCTTTTTCGCGCGTTTCGAGCACGCCGATCGCTTCACGCAGAACTTCAGGTTTCTCCAATAAATAATCCTTGATGATCGCCTCTATCTCGGCTTTTTGGCCGGCCGAAAAGCCTTCCGCGCGCGCCGGAGAGAAAGCCAGCGCAAGAAAGGCAAGCGCCAGCGCCGCAACGCCCGCGCCATGGGTTCCATGACGGCAAACGCCATGGCGAAACCGGCCAAGGTGCAAGCTTGATGCTGGGTGACGTCGCCAAAACACGAATCTTCCTCCTATATTTAAGTCCGGCTATCTTAGTGCCCGTCTCAAAAGCTGCACGCGGCCTAAGCCCTCATGCTGAGGAGGGTCCGAAGGACCCGTCTCGAAGCACGAGGGCGCCTCGGGAGCCAAAGCGGCCCACCTTTCGAGACGCGCCCCTTGGGCGCTCCTCAGGACGAGGTGGAAGCTTTTGAGACAGTCTCTTAGTGCACCGCCGGCCATTTGGAAATATCCTGGCGCTCGAAACCAAAGCCCGCCGATACTTATTGGCTCTCATTTTGAAAATTAAGGAGAGCTTTGCAACGCGGCGGTATTTGGGCGCGAGAGGCCGGGAAGCCCTTGAATATGACAAAAGCCTCGAATCTGGCGGACCTCGCGCGGTCGAGGATTTCTTTGTCGCGCAGATCGAACGTCGCGCCTTTCATGGCCTTGGATGTGCTTGCCTCCGCCACAAGCCGGGAGCGCGAAGGGCAAGACATTGTTCATCTCGAAATCGGCGAGCCCGGCGCGCCGCCGCCGCGCGCCGTGCGGGAAGCCGCTATTGCCGCCCTCGATGGGCGCCGGGTCGGCTACACCGAGGCGCTCGGCCGCCCAAGCCTGCGCGCGCGGATCGCGCGGCACTACCGCGACACCCACGGCGTTGCGGTGGCGCCCGAACGGATAGCCGTCACGACCGGTTCATCGGGAGGCTTCGCCTTGGCGTTCCTCGCGCTTTTCGATGCGGGCGCGCGTGTGGCGGTCGCCGCGCCAGGCTATCCCGCGTATCGCAACATCCTGGAAGCCTTCGGCATCGAAACCGTGACCATTGAGACCGCGCGGGCAGGCAGTTTCACGGTGACGGCGGAAATGATCGAGGCCGAGCATCTAAAAAATAAGCTCGACGGGATCTTGCTGATGAGTCCAGCCAATCCGACCGGGGCGATGCTGAACCGCGAGGTCTTGCGCGGCGTTTGCGAGACCTGCGGCCGGCTTGGCATCGCCTTCATTTCCGATGAGGTCTATCATGGGCTGACCTATGGCGAGGCGGCGGAGACCGCGCTCAAATTTTCGTCAGAAGTCATCGTCGCGAATTCCTTCTCCAAATATTTCTGCATGACCGGCTGGCGCATCGGCTGGCTGGTGCTGCCCGAGCATCTCATCCGTCCAATCGAACGCTTGCAGCAAAGCCTATCCATCTCGGTCCCTTTTTTGAGCCAAATCGGCGCCGAGGTTGTTTTCGACGCGCAAGAAGAATTGCAGGCCGTGCTTGCGGGCTATGCCAGAAACCGCGAAATCCTTCTTAATGAATTGCCCGGCATGGGGTTTCAATTCCTGCCCGCCGATGGCGCGTTCTATCTCTACGCCGATATCTCGCGGTTTAGCGATGACTCGCTCGACTTTTGCGCCAAGCTGCTCGACGCGACGGGCGTCGGGACGACGCCAGGCCTCGATTTCGACCGGGCCCGCGGCAACTCGGC
>JBQTKC010000137.1:0-4115 GCA_052386575.1 Beijerinckiaceae bacterium | reverse complement strand
ACCCAAGGACCAGCGGTCGCGACAAACGACGCGTCGACCGGCGTTGCCTACTCGTGACGCCCCGCTTGAACGACAGGGCCCACGGTGGGAAGGGCTAGCGGCGCATGTCCGGTATCGTCGGGCGCTTCCGGGTTAGCGGGCGGCACCGACCCTGCGGCCTTATCCTTTGGCCGAAAAGTATACCAGCGGTGTAGGTTTTTGGATCTGCGACAAATTGTCGCACGTGCGTGGACGTAACGAGGCTGGGCGGCAAGGTGCAATGCGGTCGATGGTGGTAAGCCATCAGGCATCACGACCGCGTGAGCGCATGCTTTCGCAAGTCGCCCCCCATAGTAAAAGGAGATAGCTGCGACAATTTGCCGCACCCCGGGCCTTTGAGCGGCGTTACAAGCTTTCGCTGCGGTCAGCCGGACTTAGAAGTCCTGCGCCGAGACGGCCACCTTCTCGACGAGGACCGCGCGCGTGACATCGTGGACCACCCGCACCGGCTCCTGGCCCTCGCCCCCGCGGGGTTCGCCACAGAGCCAGGCGATGCCGTTGCGGCCGAGGTTGGCATCGACGTTGTGCTTGGCCGCGATATGCAGCAACCCCGGCCGTGCTGCTAATCTGTTGCGGCCGAGGTTGGCATCGACGTTGTGCTTGGCCGAGACCACATCCACCCCGCCCAAGCCGATGACCGCCGTCCAGTCGCGTCCCCGCGAGAGCACGATGCAGTCCTCGAGCGGGTCCTGGCCGCGCGCGAGATCGGACTCCATCTGCTCGCAGGCCTTGGTCGCGACCGCGGCGAGCGCCTCGGCGCGAAGCAGGGTGCTCCGGAGGAGGTCGTACAGGCCGGGGTTCACCCGCTGGAGGATGTATGTACATGGGGAACACCGCGAGCACCGCGGGCGATGACCTCGTCGATGTTCTCCAAGAGTGCCACGACCTGGGGTGACGAAGGAACCCCAACGCCACCCCAGCCGCCGTGAAATGTTGGGGTTCGTACCTCACCCCAACCGTACTCGGCGCCTATGAAGCCACTGCATAATTCCAGTGGTATAGAGAACAAGCGGCACGAAGCCGGTGAGGCACACCAGAACGCGGCCGGGCAATCCCAGGGCTTCGCCGCTGTGCAGCCGCCACAGGAGATCCACGAAGGTATCGCCGAATGTTAATGCCTTGCCATCCAGGACGGCGAGCACAGCGCCGTTGTATTGATCGACCCATACACCGCTCGACAAATGTGGCTTACTTTTCTCGTCAGGCTGATGCACCCGAACCTCATAGACTCCACTCGGCCCTTCAGGGGTGTTCAATTGAACAAGCTCAGCATTAGGAAACCGTTCAAGTGCTACGGCCACCCCTCGGCTGAGCGGTATCGGCGCTGGATTGGGGAATGGCGCGGACGTGAGATCTACTGGGCCCTGGGTCACCGACATGAAAGGCCGTAGCAGCACGGCAACGTATTCTGGATAGACAAAATAGATGCCGCTGAAGGCTAGTATCAAGAGGACGGCCGCGAAATAGCTGCCTGTCACCCGGTGCAGGTCGAAATTCAATCGGGCCAAGCCAACACCGCGTTTGATCGTGAGCGCCTTTCTGACCTTGCCCCAGCGCGGCCACCATAGGTAAAGGCCCGTCCCAAGTGACACCATAAGGAGGAGCCCCAAGATCCCTACGGCGTACCATCCGGCTTCATCGAGAAAGGAGCTCAGCATGGATATCGAAGATGAAGGTCATCAGGGTCTCCCCCCAATAGCGGTTCTTAATCACCTGAGCCGTATAGGGATTCACTGAGACCATGAGCGGAGCCCAGAACTCTCCGGCCTTCTCCTCTGGCTTCATATAGCTGGCGGTGATCATCCCGTGGGGACGAGCAGGCATTCTGATCCGCCAGGTACCGGTGCGGGCAGGATGAACCGCGCGCACCGCCTGCATGATCTCATCGAGGGGGAGATAAGCCCCACCGGGATTGGCGATGACAAGCTCGGGATTCAGCCATTCGTCCAGCTCTTGGTGAAAGACGTTGCAGGTACCGCTCAGGCCCATAAGGACGAATAGAAAGCCGACTGCCAGGGCCAAGGATAGGTGTACGTTTTTCCAAATCTTACGCAACCTTACAGGCCGGCCTGTGGTACTGGCCTCTTGGTTGTAAGAAAGGGGCAGACTCACCATCTCAATTCGACCCCGCCGAACACCGAACGGGTAAGACCGGGGTTAAACAGCGCATCATCTACCCCACCCGCATCCGCAGTGACGAAGACCGAGGCCGCGTAAAACTCATTGGTGAGGTTGCGCCCATCGACGAAGAGACGCAAGGTTTTGCTTACCTCATAGCTCGCCCGCGCACCAAGGAGGACATAACTGTCGGCCTTCAAGGTGTTGGCGAAGTCTACGAAGTTCGAGCTTGCGGCTTCCATATTCGGCCCGATGGAAAACCCCGATGGATGCTGGTAGAGCATCTCGAATCGCCCGATGTGCTCGGGGATGGCCGGCAAGTGGTTATCGCCGAAGGTGGGGTCGTCATCAAACCGAAAATGGTTCCAGGTATAGGTGCCGCGCAGCCGTACCTGATCCTGGGGATTAAGCCAACCCACGGGTAGGTCGGTCTCCACGCCCAATTCGAGGCCGGTATGCAGGGTGCGGTCGGCGTTGCCGCTGATAAAGTCCACGAAACGCGGCGGTATAGGTATGAGGAGCAACTCGTCCTCTACCCAGGCGTGGTAGAAGGCTACATCCCAGCGGAGCAACGGCGTCTCTCCACGAGTGCCTATCTCGACAGTCGTGGCAGTCTGCTCTCGGAGCGGGGGATCCTGGAAGAAGTCCGCGAAATTAATTGGATCTATCGGCTGAGAGCTACGCGACACATTACCAAAAACCTGAATCTGATCAGTAGCGTTCCAGATAAATCCAGCCTTGGGATTAAAGCTGAAGGAGTCCAGCTCCGCTGTGTTGTCAGTTCCACCCGGTACGGCAGGGAAAAGCTTCTCCGTCTCGTTGTTCCGGTAAGCCCATTGAGCGCCCAGGACTAGTTTAAGTGATTCCGTTATATCAAGCTGGTCCTCGACGAAGATCTCCATGTTAAAGACGTCATCCTTCTCAAAAAGAGTGAGAGGACCTCGCTGGTTGCCTAAGCTACCAAAGTTCCTGTCATCTATCCACAGCCACTGAAACAATCCACCCGATAAGAGGCGGTTTTCGCGGCCCCACAGCTTCGAGCGGTATTCGTGACGCAGCGCAAAACCCGCGTCGTCCCAGAGGTCACGAAACTGTTGCACGCCTCCGAACGTGAAATCCTTCTCCTGATAATAGGCGCCCAAATCCACGCGATGGCGGTTTCCACTCGTCAGCGTATGATGCAGATCCACCCGATAGACGGGGAATCCATTCTCCGCCCGCTCGCGTTTGGGTGTGTTCTTGACCGGATCCTCCTCTATCTGCGCCTTGGTTAGTGAACCTGCAAAGAAGAACTCATGGTCTTGCAGGTCGAAGTGCAGGCGGGTTTCGTTCGACTCATTCCAGCGATAGCCCATGTTGCCGTAGCCCAGAACGCGTTCAACGTCACTATTCGGACGAAAGCCGTCAGAGGTTAGGTATGAGAACGCCCCATAACCATCCCAACCGTTACCCAAGACCGCACCGGCGCTCACGCTGGGGTTGATAAACCCATCGCTCCCGGAGATCATACGCCCCCGCAAACGGTCGGCCGTATAACCCGTCTGGGATACCAGGTTGATGGCGCCGCCCAGATTGCTTCCGCCATACACGAGCGCGTTGGCACCGCGATAGATCTCAGCAAACTGCACCGGCCAGAAATTGATCTGCTCGACATCCGTAGCGCCATTTGCATTGGTGAGAGGCAGTCCGTCACGCAGCACCTTCATCCCCACTATCGGGCTAATAGAAGACTTTATGTCCGAGCCTCGGCTGGAGATCCGGGCCTCTCCACCTGCTAAGCCCTGACCGGTTCCAACATAGATACCCGGTGCGTAAGAAAGTGCGTCGGTTACATCGTAGACCGCACCCTCCCGTGCCCGCTCACCCTCAATGAGCGTTGTGCCCCCTGGGATCCGTGCCAGCTCCTCCCTGGCCTCCTCTATTGAAGGTGCGGTTAAACTGCCTGCTCTACCCGTGAC
>JBQTKC010000136.1:0-5741 GCA_052386575.1 Beijerinckiaceae bacterium | reverse complement strand
CTTTGTCGCGCGGCGCCGATTTTGCCCTGTTCGTGGATCAAAGCGCAGGCGCATGCGCGATCATCCGCGCCAACGTCGCGGCGCTCGAACTCGGCGGTGCGGCACGTATCCGCCGGCTTGACGCGCGGAAGCTCGGCGCCGCTCCCGGAGGTGGGAGCTTCAGTCTCGCCTTTCTCGATCCGCCTTATGGCAAAGGTCTCGTCCCGCCAACGCTCGAAGTTTTGCACGACGGAGGCTGGCTCGGCAAAAACGCGCTTGTTGTCATCGAAGAGCGCGCGGGGGAGGACGTGGAGTTGCCCGAAAATTTTGTTGTACGCGAGACGCGCCGCTTCGGCGTCACCCAGGTCGTGTTCGCCTGTTTCAATTAAGTCCACGGGCGCGAGTGGCGCGAGGGGAAAGAAAGCTGGCGCCTGATCGCCGCGCAATTCGCGGCCAGGCTTTGCGGCCGGGATCCGGATCGCGCGCCGGAGCGTTAAGTCGATGGCGTGGACGCTTACGCGAGTGTCTTCCTGGGGTCGAAGGCATCCCGCACGCCTTCGCCAATGAAAACCAGCAGCGACAGCATGATCGCGATAACGAGAAAACCGGTGAGGCCGAGCCATGGCGCGGCCAAGTTCGACTTTCCCTGCAACAAGAGTTCGCCGAGCGAAGGCGAGCCAGGCGGCAAGCCAAAGCCCAAAAAGTCGAGCGCGGTCAACGTCGTGATCGAGCCGTTCAACACAAAGGGCAGAAAGGTCAAGGTCGCAACGGTCGCGTTGGGCAGCACATGGCGCAGGATGATGCGCGTATTGGATAGCCCCAAAGCGCGCGCGGCATTGACATATTCGAAATTGCGCGTGCGCAGACATTCGGCACGCACCACATGGACGAGCCGCACCCAGGAAAACAACAGAAGTACGCCCAAAAGCACGAAGAAACCCGGTACGATGATCGAGGAAATGATGATCAGCAGGTATAGCTCTGGGAGCGAAGACCAAATTTCGATGACGCGCTGAAAGACGAGGTCTGTCCAGCCGCCAAAATAGCCTTGCACCGCGCCGGCGGTAATTCCGATGATTGAGGATACGCCTGCGAGCGTCAGCCCGAACAGAATCGAAATGCGGAAACCATAAAGCAGCCTCGCCAGTACATCGCGGCCCTGATCGTCGGTGCCAAGCCAATTCCACTCAATGTCGCGGCATGTGCCGTTCTCCCTTTTGTCATAGCGCAGAACCGCGGCGCGGCACTGGGCCTCGCTCAGCATCCAGGTTGGGGGCGATGGCGCTGGCACCGGCAATTGGCGGTTGATCGTTTTGTAGGAGTAGCGGACCGGCGGCCAGATCATGAATCCATGTTCGTTGATCTCCTTGGCGATCACCGCGTCGCGATAGTCGGTCTGGGCCAGGAAACCGCCGAATTTTTCTTCCGGATAATCGCGCAGGATGGGCAACAAAATCTCGCCTTTGTAAACGACGAGGAGCGGGCGGTCGTTGGCGATGAATTCGGAGAACAACGAGACAGTAAAAAGGGTAAGAAAAATCCAAAAAGACCAGTAGCCGCGTTTATTCGCCCTGAAATTGGTCAAGCGGCGCCGGTTGACCGGACTCAACTGAAACCTGGGACGCGGCGGGGAAACGGAGGCGCGCATGGCTAAACCTCCCGGGTTTCAAAATCGATCCGTGGATCGATCCACATGTAGGTGAGGTCGGAAAGCAGATTCACAACGAGGCCAAGCAACGCGAAGATATAGAGGTCGGCGAAGACGATTGGATAATCGCGGTTGACGATCGCTTCGAAGGACAAAAGGCCAAGCCCGTCGAGCGAAAAGATGGTTTCGATCAACAGCGAGGCGCCAAAAAACGCGGCGATGAAGGCGCCGGGGAAACCGGAGACGACGATCATCATGGCGTTGCGAAAGACATGGCCATAGAGCACGGCGCGTTCGCTCAAGCCTTTCATCCGCGCCGTCTGCACATATTGCTTGGCGATCTCGTCCAAAAACGAGTTCTTTGTGAGGAATGTCGAGGTCGCGAAAGCGCCAAGGGTCATCGACACCACCGGCAGTGTGATGTGCCAGAAGTAATCGGTGGTCTTGGCCCAAAGAGAAAGCTCTGACCAGTTCTCTGACGTCAGGCCGCGAAGCGGAAAAATCTGCCAGAACGACCCGCCGCAGAAAAGTACGATCAGCAGAATCGCAAAGAGAAAGCTCGGGATTGCATAGCCGGTGATGACGACGGCCGAGGACCAAACGTCGAAGCGCGAGCCGTCGCCGACCGCCTTCTTGATGCCTAGAGGAATCGAGATCGCATAGGAGAGAAGCGTCATCCAAAGCCCGAGCGAGACGGAGACCGGCAGCTTTTCCTTGATGAGTTGCAACACTGGCACGTCGCGAAAGTAGGAGCGGCCGAAATCGAACATCGCGTAGTTCTTGAGCATCAGGAAAAAACGCTCATAGGCCGGCTTGTCGAAACCGAATTGCTTTTCGAGCTCGGCGATGAATTTCGGGTCGAGCCCCTGTGCGCCACGGTACTTAGAAGAAAGCTCGGCGCCGCCGGTGTTGCCAGCCTCCCCGCCCCCGCCAAAACGCGCGGTCGCTCCTGCCTCCACGCCTTGCAATTGCGCTAGGATGCGCTCCACGGGGCCGCCCGGCGCGAATTGAACAATGCCAAAGTTGATCAGCAAAATTCCGAAGAGGGTCGGAATCATGAACAAAAGCCGGCGGGCGATATAGGCAAACATCAAACCTCTTTCAGCGGCCGGCGAAATGAATCCGCTTGGCTTTTTCCTCGTCGTACCACCATGTCGAGACGACGCCGATATCGTAGCGCGGGCCGCGCCCGGGGCGGCCAAACAGATCCCAATAGGCGACGAGGTGATTGGGCTTGTTCCACATCGGGACCCAGTAATGACCGGAGCGCAGAATGCGGTCGATCGCCCGGCAAATGAAGGTCAATTGTTCCCGCGTGCCGGCCACCAGCGCCTTCTCGATCAAGGCGTCGGCCGCTGGAATAGCGATCCCCGAGCCATTCCGCGAGCCAGGAAGGTTAGCCGCTTCCGATCCAAACGCCGATCGCATGCCTTCTCCGGGAGTGAGGCCGAGGCCGAAGCGCGAGGTCACGATATCATAGTCGAAATCGTCGAGGCGCCGCTTATATTGCGCCGCATCGACGACCCGGTAGCGCGCCTCGATGCCCAGAAGCTTCAGGTTTTTGATGAACGGGGCGGTATGCGGCTCCAAGGAACCGTCGAAATCCAGAAACTCGATCTCGAAAGGCTTTCCATCGGGCAACATCAAGAGCGTGCCCGCCCGCTTGCACCCGGCATCGGAAAAGAGCGTGGACGCGCGGCGCAAAAGCTCGCGATCCTGGCCCGAGCCGTCCGAGACCGGCGGGACATAGACCTCGCCAAATACGTTTGGATCGAGTTCGTTCCGGAACGGTTCGAGCAGCGCAATCTCTTCTGGCGCCGGGCTCCCGTTCGCGGCCATCGGCGAGTTCTGGAAATACGAATGGGTGCGCGCATAGACGCCATACATGATATTGGCATTGGTCCATTCGAAATCGAACGCGAGACCGATTGCCTGTCTGATCCTCGCATCCTTGAATTTGCCGCGCCTAAAATTCAAAAACCAGCCTTGCGTCCCCAACGGCGATTCATCGGGCAGGGTCGCGCGTTTGACGCGGCCATCCTTGACCGCGGCGAAATCGTAGCCGGTTGCCCACACGGCCGACGTGAATTCCTCGCGAAAGGTGAAGACGCCCGCCTTAAAAGCCTCGAAGGCGACTTTGCGGTCGCCGAAATATTCGAACCGGACGCGGTCGAAATTCGCCTGGCCGCTGTTGACCGCGAGATCCTTGCCCCAATAATCGGAGACGCGTTCGAAAGCGATGTAATGCCCGGCATCGAAGCTGCCGACTTTATAGGCGCTCGAACCGAGCGGCGGCTCGAGCGTCGTCTCATCGAACGGGTGGCTCGCGTAATAGGCCGCGGAAAAAACAGGTTGTCCGGCGACGATCAATGCCGCTTCCCGGCTGTGCTTCGGTTTCAGGCGCACCATAAGAACATCCTCCGCCTCGGCTTCGGCGGCATCGAGATCGCGCAGTGTTTGGCGGATCGATGGATGGCCCTTTGTTTTCAGAATATTTAGGGAAAACGCGACATCGCGCGCGGTCAATGGCGAGCCGTCGTGGAACCTCGCCTCCTTGCGCAGAAGAAAGCGGTAAATTGTCTTGTCGGCCGAAATCCGCACCGCGCGCGCGACAAGGCCATAGAGCGAATCCGGCTCGTCGCCGCTTCCGCTCATCAGCGAATCGAAAATAAGCCCCATTCCGGCGGCGCCGTCGCCCTTCAAGATATAGGTATTCAGCGTATTGAAGGTGGTGAAATTCTGGTTGCCGGAAATCGAGCTGACCTGAAGCACGATCTCGCCGTCTTTCGGGGCGTCGGGATTGACATACGGAAAATGGCTGAAGCCGGCGGGCATCGCGAGATCGCCGAAGATCGAGAGACCGTGGGTTTCGGTCTCCCGCGCGGCCGCCCGCGCTCCGGACAGGAGGATGCGCGGTAGAACCAGCCCTATTATACCAAGCGTCAACGTCGAGCGGCGCGTCAGCGCGATGGGCAAACGCTCAAAATAGCCCGTAGTCATGAAGTTCCTCGCAAGCATGACGGCTTTTTACAAGGATTGCCGCCCGCTTCTATCTCCTTGCCTTGCCATACGCTATTATCCAGTAAGGCGGCAACTTTTCGGAGTTCTCGCTCAAACCGAGAAGTGTGCGGCGGTAGGCGATATAAGCATGAAAAAGCTGGGGAGAGTATCTCAAGCCGCAAAATCGCGGCGAAATTCTATTTTGCTGGCAGGGGCTTGGGATTTTCCGAAAGGCTATGCAGGTTTTTCTTTTGTCGCGCTGCGGGCGCAAGACACATGGACGGGTGAACAGCGATTGCGGCCAAGAATACAGCGGCCGCGACATTGACGGCTGGTTTGTCGTAGCGGCTAGCGCTGCCGCGTAACGAGCGTCCTGAGCCGGCACCAGCGGCTTGGCGTCCGCGGATAGATCGGAACGCGATCGGTTGCGCCATGACCTGCCGCCCGGCGGCCCAATGGCACTTTAAGCTTGCCAGCGATGAGCGCCGGCGACGCGAAGATGGTGGTCTTGCCGAACTCCCATTGGTTCGATCCATTGCCAGGACCCCGCCTTGCCGCGCATTCCTCCGCCGGCCATTTTACCAGGCTTCGCCTGGCGGAACCTTTGGCCAGCTCCGCCCGGAAGATCGGCGATGATCCGCGCCGTCGTGGCGACGTGCAGTTCGGCGTGCTGGAAGAAGCGGTAAAAACGCCGGCGCGCCGAATTTACCGTCGCCGCCGTCGCCACATGCGCCGCCACGCGCCATGGGCAAATCATACCGCGCCGCATAATCAAAGGCGCCAGCGTCTCACGCGTTGCCGGCGCGAGCGCGATGTGTTTGGATGCCGCCTCAGACGAGGCGTTGGAGATCCTATCCTGCGTCACGGCGATCATTCGTTTGACGAAGAGGAATCGCTTTTGTGAATCGTTTCAACGCCGTATTCAACTGCATCCAGCACGATGCGTTACTGAAGTGAATATCCATGGGGGCACCTCGAAAAATTAGCCTTCCCAGCGCCGCGCGAATCGGATGCAAGGTTTGCGGGCGGTAAGAGCGGGGTTTTCGCGATGGGGCAGCTTGGTTTTTTTGATGTGGGCCGGCGATATGAAGGGCTGGACAAGAACAACGATCCG
>JBQTKC010000135.1:0-4681 GCA_052386575.1 Beijerinckiaceae bacterium | reverse complement strand
GGTTTACTTGCTCTGGCATTTGGGCCGGAAGCAGAAGCCTGCTGCCCCGACAAAGCCGGCGTAAAGGAGCAAATCTCGCGCTGCCGGTTTTCGCATTTACCCTTCGCAGCCCCTGCGGGGGATGTTGCCGGTTGGCGCCTTTCCAAAGCTCGCCGCCGGGATAGGTTTGGCACTTGTTCCCGCTCATTTCGAAGGATCGGCGGTCAAGCAGATCCCGGTGTTTGGCTTGCGCATATCGAGAGCGATCGAGCTCCTCTGGTCGCGCGGGCGCGTGCAGCCGGCCTCTAGGATTTCATCGAATTCGCGGGAGGGCATTGCCGGGCCGAGAACGTCGCCGGCGCTATTTGCGTGCCAGCAAAGGCGCTGCAGGACGGTCTGCGATTTTGTGGGACCTTCGTGCCCTGCGGCCAAACGCGATGCGATGTGCCCGGCGCCGGCTTTGCCAGCCTCGGCAGGGCGAGCGCGAGGGTTGCCGCGTGGCCCCGCCAGAGGGCAATATCCCTTACCGATCGCCGAGGCTGCCGCCCGCATCGGCGAGCGCGGCGCCGACTTCAAGACCGAGATCGTCCATGGTCGTCTCCTTGACGGCATCGATTGCTTCCCCTTTGACCTGCCGTTCGGCTTCCGCGGGGGAGCGGGCGACATTGACGGTAATCGGGGCTTCGACTTCCGGATGCAAATGCACCGGGACTTCATGCAAACCAAGCGATTTGATCGGCGCTTTCATGACGATCTGATTGCGGGTGACGTTGAAGCCGCCAGCGCTGACGGCTTCAGCGAGATCGCGTGGCGTAACCGAGCCGTAAAGATGGCCCGTTTCGCCAGCCTGGCGGATGATGACAAAGACTTGCCCGGTGAGTTTCTCGGCGACCGCGGCCGCTTCGTTTCGCGATTCGAGGTTGCGCGCTTCGAGCTGGACGCGCTGACTTTCAAAACGGCTCTTATTGGTTTCGGTCGCGCGCATCGCCTTGCCGAAGGGCAATAGGAAGTTTCGGGCGTAGCCATCTTTTACGCGAACGGTGTCCCCCATTTGACCGAGTTTGGCGATGCGTTCGAGCAAGATAATTTCCATGATGCGATCCTTCGAATTGCGTCAGGGTTTGGGCGAGGCCGTCTTGTCCTTGCGATCGCGGAGTGAGAAAGCTGTTTCGATCACACCGGTTAAGACCAAGACGAGCAGAAAGAAGGGGACAAATAAACTGCCGAGATAGATAAGAATGAGAAGAGGAACCCGGACACGCGATCCGCGCGACAGGTAATGCGCCGTGGCGAGACCGTCCAGAGCGAAGGCAACCCCGAGCGTCACGGCGACAATGACGACGATGTGGCCGGGGAGCCCGCCAAGGTACGGAGCGGCCAGCGCGGCGGCCCCGAAAACCAAAAGATAGACCTGCGGCAGCCGCAATTCCCCCGCTATATCGGGCCAAGGGCGGGGGAGTTGTGCCGAAAGCTGCGCCACCCGTCCCGCAAGCCAAAGATTAAGCAACAGCATGAGAAGGCTGGAACCCGCCGCCGCCGGCGCCACCGCCAAAATCGTGACGCGCGCTAAGTGTTTCGCATCGAAGCCTTTTGGAAGTTGCATGTTGGGGCTGATCAGCCGTTCGACGAGAGGGGAAACCTCGGCGCTCAACTTTTCGAGCGCAACATCGAAACCGCCATAGAGGGAGCTGACATAGACCGCGATCGCTACCCCGATGGTGGCGCAGATGGAGGTGGCATAGGATAGAATGCGCTCAAGCGAAACATATTCACGGGTAAAAAAGCTGCCTACCCGGCTTGTCACGACCCAATTCGGACTTCCCTTCGGCCGGCTCAACACCGAGAGGAGGCTCAGCCAAAAAGCCGGCAAGCCAAGGGAAAAAGCAAAAACCAGACCGCCAAGCGCGTCGGTGTCGAGACTCGCGAATTTCTGCTGCGTATGCAAGAGCCCGGCAACGGTAAGCATGGCCGAGGCAACCGCCGCGGCGCCGGCGTAAGCGCCGTATCCAAGCGTCGCGATCATGATTGGAAGCGGAGACAAGTTGGCGAGAACGGCCGCGGCAATGCTCGCGCGGGCTGCAAGGCTAAACAAGACGGCGGCGGCGATTCCCGCCCCGATCCCAAGGGCGACGGCCGGACCATGTTTTAAGAGGCGCTTTTTCATCATGACTGCGATCCCGCTCGACGGGCGGTTCGAAACCAAAGGAGAGATTAAGTCTCTCTCCGTCCCAGAGAAATCGCGTGGTTTTACGGCGCGGCCAGCGATCGCCCTTGTTCACGACGCACGGATATTAGAACAAGTCGAACCCGGTGGGAACATCCCGCGCGTGGGTGGCCGCCGCGCGCGGTTGCCAAACATTTAGCGGATCACATAGGGTAAAAGCCCGAGAAAGCGGGCGCGTTTGATGGCCTTCGCCAGCTCGCGCTGCTTCTTGGCCGAAACGGCGGTGATTCGCGACGGGACGATTTTGCCGCGCTCGGAAATGTAGCGCGACAGGAGACGTGTGTCCTTGTAATCGATCTTGGGCGCGTTCGGCCCGGAAAACGGGCAGGTCTTGCGGCGGCGGTAAAAAGGCCTGCGGGGCGCGGCGGAAGTTGTCATCAAAAGCTCGCCTCCTCGCTTGTTGCCGTAGTCTCGTCACGCGGTCGCTTCGGGGCTCGTTCGCCCCGCTCGGAGCGGGGGCCCCGGCCGCGATCGCCACGATCATGGCGGTCACCGCGGTCGTCGTCGTCGCGCTTGCGCATCATTGCCGACGGGCCTTGTTCCAGAGCTTCGACCCGAACCGTCATGAAACGGATGACGTCCTCGCTGATCCCCATCTGGCGCTCCATTTCGGCGAGCGCGGCCGGCGGCGCATCGATGTTCAAGAGCGAGAAATGCGCCTTGCGGTTCTTATTGATCCGGTAGGCGAGGGACTTCACCCCCCAATATTCCACCTTTTCAACCTTGCCGCCGAAGGATTCGACGACCGCCTTAAAACGGGCCGTCAGAGCGTCCGCCTGTTGGGCGGAAATATCCTGGCGCGCCAAATAGATATGCTCGTAAAGAGCCATTCCTTTGCATCTCCTTATAACTCCTCGCGGAATAAACCCTCAAAGAACTCCACTCCGGCGCCGAGCCCTTCGATCCTTGGCAAGGTCGGCGACGGCAAACGAAGGCGGAGACACGGAATAAAGAGGACCCTTTGATTATGACCGCGAAGGGTTAGTCGTCATTCAGCCCCCGGCTTGAGCCGCGAAGCGGGCTTTATACAAGGATTTGGCACGCAAGCAAGCGGATCAGCAATTCCACAGCAATTCCAAATGACCTGCGGCGGGGGGAATCCCTTTCAGCGCTTTATGTGATTCTCATGTCCGTTAGTCGACGATAGTGGACGTTCTTGGGACCGTGCGTGTTCGCCGCCCTGGCCGCTATTGCCAGGAGGATACCGAGCGGGTAATTCTCTCGGCCTGTTGCCGCCCGAGTGGTTTCGCGCGGCCAGAACGGCCGGCCGCGAGAGGACCATCCCGCCGGAAGCGCCCGTAGCTCAGCTGGATAGAGCACTAGACTACGAATCTAGGGGTCGGGAGTTCGAATCTCTCCGGGCGCGCCAGGTTTTCAAATGTCCGTTCCGGACACATAGGTTCGTCTACATGGACGTTTGAAAACAGTTTTCTAAGGCGGTTTTCAAGAACCGCGATTTGATGGAACCATGGCGTCCCCTCCCGGGTTACGGGTCGAAATGTTGCACCGGGGATGGACGAAATGAGTAAATCCGAGACTGCCTACAGGGATTACCATGCGTCGGTCATCGGCGGCGCGATGGCGGTGATCACTTTTTTGATCACGTTGTCGTTCATGCTCACGACGCCCGGAGTTGAAGCCCAGGATGCTGGCGGCTTTCCGGCTCTTTCGGCCGAAATCGGCCAATTTCTGGCTAAGGATGCAGGTTTGCTCGCGATTACCCTATTCATCCTTGGCGATTCGCTAGTTGAACGAGGACGCCGGGAATCACTACGTACGGTACGATCATCACGGCCATCATAGGTGTTGGTGGCCTCCTTGGCGCCATTGAGAAGGCGTGGCCGTTGCCTTCAACGATTTGAAATTCTCCTCGCGCGACGGCAAGAACTGGCTGGTCCTCAATAGGACAAAGGGAGCGGTTCATGGAGTGCCATGTGTCCGTCTTGGCGGGCACAGGGCTTCCGGGCGCCGTTTGCCGTTGCACGGGATCAATATGTCGACGTTGCTGATCATCTTGCTGGCCATATTGCTAATCGCTGCAATACCAACTTGGCCTTATAGCAGTTCATGGGCCTTGGCGCGCTGCATACCAGCGCGGCGACGCGTGATAGTTCTACGCACCCGTGCGGCTCGGCTCATGGAAGCAGTCCGATTGCCCGGCCGGACTTAACCTAGAGTTTGCGCATATGGAGGAGCAAATGAGCGAGCATGCGCGGCCGCCATTCCCAAAGCAAAAACAGCCGATGCCAGGGCTCACTGGAAAAATGGAGCCGCTTCCAGACCATGGAGAAGCTAGAGCAAGTTCATTGTTGATGGAATCGTCCTGGGGATTCGCGTGAAGCGAGAAGTCCGATTCCCTTTCACCGTTGATTCGACGGAGGGAAGCGTGACGGGAAAAGCTTACTCGCGGGATCTGCGCGAGCGGGTCATGGCGGCGGCGGATTCGGGAATGGGCGCCTATGCCGCGGCTTCCATCTT
>JBQTKC010000134.1:0-1924 GCA_052386575.1 Beijerinckiaceae bacterium | reverse complement strand
GGGACATCGAAATCGTCAAACGGCCCGAGCTGAGAAAGTTCGTTGTCCTGCCCAAACGATGGATTGCCGAGCGCACCTTTGCTTGGCTCAACCGGTGTCGCAGGCTGGCCAAGGATTTTGAAAACCTAACCCGTAACGCGCTTGCTTTCCTGCACCTCGCCTCGATCCGCCTCATGCTCAGAAAGCTCTGTAATCCATCATGAAGTTCCGCAACAGACACTAAGGCATGATAAGCCTATACTGTGGAGACTCGAAAATTGAATTGCACGGCAGTTCACTGCACCCGGACAATTTGGCTTACGGAGATTGTCCAGCGGCACCGGGCGGGCCGGCTCAACGATGGTTCCGTCGAGGCCAGCGCGCCCGCCAAGCGCGCATTCGAGTCCGGGCGGTTCCGAGGGCCTTTAACGTGCGCGTTGCTCTAGAGGGCCAATTGCATTAGTGGAAAGGGCATCGTGGTTTTGAGGGGGTATCGTTCCATGACGGAAGCGGAATTCGGCGCGAGCGGCATTGAGAAACGCCGGCCGTTGTCGCCACATCTGCAAATCTACCGTCCGCTGCTGACCATGACGATGTCGATTGCGCATCGTATCACCGGGGCTGCGCTGTATTTCGGCACCTTGTTGCTCGCGGGGTTTTTGCTTGCCGTGTCGGCCGGCGGCGGCGCCTATGAGACGGCTTCCTATTGCTTCAATTCGATCGTTGGGAAACTTGTATTATTCGGTTTCACTTGGGCCTTGTTCCATCACCTTCTCGGCGGCATCCGTCACGTCATTTGGGACACGGGGCACGGTTTGGAGCATCCTTGGCGCGAATGGCTGGCGCGAGCCACTTTGGCCGGCGGCATCATCCTGACGGTGATCGTCTGGACCATCGCTTATCTAATTCAGTAAGAATCTTCTGGCCGATGCCGCCTACCGGCGGATCGCAAAACAAGAAGCTTTGCCAGGAGCATCGGAGGAACAGGCCGTCATGGCGAAAAGTCTCGCGCAGGTTCGCCGCGCGATGAGCAGGTTGCATTTCCTCGGGTCCCATTCCGGTACCGCGGAGGCATGGAGCATGCGCATCACCTCGGTCGCGCTGATCCCATTATCGATCGCGTTCGTCGCAATCGTCTTGTCGCTTCTCGGCAAGGATTACGCGGCGGTGCGCGCCGAACTCGGACATCCCCTTCAAGCTATTCTGATGCTTCTCTTCCTCTTGTCCGGCGTTCTCCACATGAAGCACGGCATGCAGTCGATTATCGACGATTACGTGCATGGGGCGCAGCTGAAGGAGTGGGCGGGGATCGGCAATCTTTTATTCTCGGCTAGTATCGGCTTCGCTTGCATTTACGCAGTCTTGAAACTGAGCTTTACCTAATGGCCCACCGGCGCAACGATTGCGCAAGTTTATTGAAGAGGACAATTCGAAAGAAGATGGCATGACATTCAACGCCCCACTCATCGGCAACGGCGCTCCGGCTTATAATGGCGGGGCCTATCCGGTTACCGACCATACGTTCGACGTTGTCGTCGTCGGCGCCGGCGGCGCGGGACTGCGGGCGACCGTTGGCTGCTCGCAGGCGGGGCTTCGCACGGCGTGCATCACCAAGGTCTTTCCAACCCGCTCGCACACGGTCGCGGCGCAAGGCGGCGTCGCGGCGGCGCTCGGCAACATGGGACCAGACGATTGGAAATGGCACATGTACGACACCGTCAAGGGGTCGGATTGGCTCGGAGATCAGGATTCGATCGAATATCTTTGCCGCAATGCGCCAGCCGCCGTGTATGAACTCGAGCATTGGGGCGTGCCGTTCTCGCGCGCCGAGGACGGCCACATCTACCAGCGCCCGTTTGGCGGCATGACCACGGACTTCGGCAAAGGTCCGCCGGCGCAGCGCACCTGCGCGGCGGCCGACCGGACCGGCCACGCGATGCTGCAC
>JBQTKC010000133.1:0-10132 GCA_052386575.1 Beijerinckiaceae bacterium | reverse complement strand
GTGATCACGATCGTATCGTGCTCGGTTGGTTTTCGTCCACATCGGCGGCTCCTCCTCGAATCAGGCCGCCTCCCTTGAATCACAAATGATTCATATGATTCAACAACTTTCGAGACGGACACTTAGTCATCGTGTTCTCCTTTACGATATATTGTTCTACTACTATATTCCTTCGGCTTATATTGGAACTATTCCCTATACCGCACCACTTGGCACCTTGCTCATCGCAATCGTTCCATGACTTTAATGTGAGAACGAAATGTTTCTGGCGCAAGCCCGGTCGCGCAGATTGTCATGCCGGGATTCATCAAGCGGCAAGACAAAAAGCCGGTTCACGAAGAGCACCTCTTCCGCCGGCCCTCATTCAAGCAGGAGACATTGCCCCTTTCGAATCATGCGCTTGACCTCGAAGCCCTTGATCGTCGCGGACGCCGTGGGCAATGTCTTGAATCCCCGCGCTGGATTTATCAGCTGCTTCAATACGTCGCGGTGCGCTAATAGCCGGTTGACTCAAAAAAAACCGGCCGGGATTTGCGCCGCGAGTTCTTGGCCCGCCGCTTCTCCGAGCGTTTCCGCCTCGGCCAGCGGTCCGGACGCGGCCGTCTCGAAAAACTTTGAGCCATCGGGTTTGAGCACAATGGCTTGAAAAGCGATATTGCCTGTCTCGACCCGCGCATATGCCCCAATCGGCGTTTTGCATGACCCATCGAGAACTTTTAGAAACGCACGCTCCACCGCAAGGGCTATCCCTGTCGCCGCGTCGAGAACTGGCGCGAGGTATGCCCGAGTCGCGCTGTCGCCCGCCCGAATTGTGATGGCGATCGCGCCTTGCCCTGGCGCTGGAACAAATTCCCGCACGTCGAGCACGCTTGTTGCCGCCGCCTCGAGACCGAGGCGCTTCAGCCCGGCAAGCGCCAGCAGCGTGGCGGCAACCTCGCCCTTGGCAACCTTGGCGAGGCGTGTCTCGACATTGCCGCGCAGCAGCGCGATCCGCACATCCGGCCGCAGCCGCTTGACCATCGCGGCCCGGCGCAGCGAGGCGGTGCCAACGACGCTGCCCCCGGCAAGGCCAAGCGGATGTGGGGCGTGCGGGGAAATCCACGCCTCGCGCACGTCCTCACGTAAAAGATAGCCCGCGATCTCTAATCCTGCCGGCAAGACGGTAGGCAAGTCCTTCGCCGAATGCACGGCCATTTCAATATCGCCGGAAGCCAAGGCAAGGTCGAGTTCCTTCGTAAAAAGCCCCTTGCCGCCGGCTTCGCTCAAGGGCAAATCGAGAATAATGTCGCCGCTGGTTTTGAGAGTGACGATCTCGATTGCCGCTGCATCGAGGCCATGCGCCTCTCCGAGGCGGCCTGCGAGTTCGCGCGCCTGCGCCAGCGCCAAGCGGCTGCCCCGCGTCCCAAGTCTGAACGGGAGAGTTCTGCTTGATCGCGAAGGAGAAGGAATTGGCGCGTTTCCTATTGGTTTGGATCGGTCTATAGGATGAAAAGTAATGCGGCTGGCGGCGAATGCCAAGTTTTGGCCGTGGCGGCAATCCGAGGCAAAGGTTTTGAAGGAGAGCCATGCGCGTTCTTGGCGTTGAAACAACCTGCGACGAAACCGCCGCCGCCGTCGTCCAGTTGCAGCCAGGCGGGTCTGGCGAAATTCTCTCGAACGAGATCATGAGCCAGATCGCCAAGCACGCGGCCTTCGGCGGCGTCGTGCCTGAAATTGCCGCGCGGGCTCATATCGAGACGATTGACCGGCTTGTGCAGCGCGCGCTCGAGGGCGCCGGACTCGAATTGGCGGACCTCGACGGGATCGCGGCGGCGGCGGGCCCGGGTCTCATCGGCGGCGTCATTGTCGGCTTGGTCACGGCGAAGGCCTTGGCCCTGGCGAGCGGCAAGCCTTTCATCGCGATCAATCACCTCGAAGCACATGCCTTGACGGCGCGGCTAACAGGCGAGCTCGCGTTTCCTTATCTGCTCCTCTTGGTTTCCGGCGGCCACACCCAATTGGTCGCGGTGAAAGGGGTCGGGGAGTATCTCCGCCTCGGTTCGACGGTGGACGACGCGGCGGGCGAAGCCTTCGACAAGGTCGGCAAGATGCTGGGCTTGCCCTATCCCGGCGGACCTCGGGTCGAAAAATTGGCGGCGGACGGCAATCCCGCGCGGTTCGATCTGCCGCGCCCCATGCTTGGCCGGCCGAACCCGGACTTTTCGTTTTCCGGTCTCAAAACCGCCGTCCGGCTGGAGGTCGAGCGCGCAGGAACTTTGACGGCGGCCGACGTGGCCGATGTCTGCGCCTCTTTCCAAGCAGCCGTCGTCGATACGATTGTCGACCGCGCCCGCGTGGCCTTGCGGCTTTTCCGCGAAACCGCCGGCCAGCCCAACGCCATGGTCGTAGCGGGCGGCGTTGCCGCCAATGGCGCCATTCGCCGCGCGCTGATCCGATTTTGCGGCGAGGCGGGGCTGCGGCTGGTCGTGCCGTCGGTATCTCTTTGCACCGATAATGGCGCGATGATCGCCTGGGCGGGGATCGAACGGCTTTCGCTCGGCCTCGTAGACGATATGAGCTTTGCGGCGAGGCCGCGCTGGCCGCTCGACGCCAATGCCGAAGCCGCGCATCATGGCAAGGCGTGATTGTGCGGCCAAATCCGCTGGCCAAACTACCGCGCGAGTTCCTTAAGACCTTGACGGATCAGTTCGGAGGCGGCCGCGTCCTCGCCAAGTGCCGCGACCGAAGCCGCCACCGCCAGCGCGGCCTGCGGCCGTCCGTAACCGAGATGGACCAAAGCCGAGATTGCGTCTTGTGCGGCGGCGGGCTGGCCGCCGTCGAGGCCGGCACGCGCGGCCACCGCGCCGGCCATGCCGGAAGCGGCTGCCTTGTCTTTTAATTCGGAAGCGATTCGCGCCGCGAGCTTTGGCCCGACACCAGGCGCGCGCGCAAGCGCCGCCTTATCCTGGCAGCCAATCGCGGAAGTAAGCTCGGCAACGTCGAGCGCGGTTTGAATCGCGAGAGCCACCTTGGCGCCGACCCCTTGCACCGACTGGAGCAAGCGAAACCAGTCGCGTTCGGCCTCCGAGAGAAAACCGAACAGTCTTATCGAATCCTCGCGCATCTGCGTTTCGATCGAAAGCGCCGCCGCCTCGCCGGGCCGCGGCAGCTTTTGCAGCGTCCGCCCGGAGCAATGCACGATATAGCCGACGCCCTGCACGTCGAGGATCACGAAATCATCGCCATGGGAATCGACGATGCCTTTGAGTTTACCGATCATCTTGACATGTTTTGTTTCGCGGGATCACGCGGCCATGGCGAACTGTTGGCGGTCGACCAATTCTTGTCAAATGACCAGTTGGTCCCGGTGTGCATTTGCCGCTGGAGCATGTCCTCAAAAACGTTGCTCGGCCTTTTCTAAATTCAGGCATCGGATATATCCGATGTCTCATGAGGACACGGGGTCTTAAGGCCCAGCCCCGAATTCCAGATTGCGCGCCCGAAGCCGGACCCGCGCATGGGTGATCGCCACGGCAAGCGCATCGGCCGCGTCCGCGCCTTGCGCACCGCTTCCGGGCAGAAGGGTTTTAACCATCATCGCAATCTGCGCCTTTTCGGCATGGCCGGTGCCGGTCACGGTCTTCTTGACGAGATTGGCCGCATATTCCGCGACGGGAAGGCCAGCTAGCGCGGGAACGACGAGCGCGATGCCCCGCGCTTGCCCGAGTTTTAGGGCCGATTGCGGATCGCGATTGACAAATGTTTCCTCGACCGCCGCCTCGACCGGCGCATATTCGGAAATGACGAAGGCCAGTCCCTCGTGCAGCTCGCGCAGGCGTGTTGCGAGCGGCATTCGAGGGTTGGAACGAACGCTGCCGCTCGCCACATAGGCGAGCCTCGCGCCCAAGATCTCGACGATGCCCCAACCCATGTTCCGCAGGCCAGGATCGACGCCGATGATACGAATCGCGGCTGGCTTCCTGGCCGGGCCCATCTCGTCGCGCGGCAGGATAAAACTCTTCAGGCTCACTCCAAAAGCATACGCTTCAAAAGCTCGATCTCCTCCGACAATGTTGCGTCCGCGGTCACGAGACCAGTGATCTTTCGCACCGCATGGAGGACGGTTGTGTGGTCGCGGCCGCCGAACCGCCGGCCAATTTCGGGGAGCGAGCGCGGCGTCAAGAGCTTGGCGAGATACATCGCAATCTGGCGCGGGCGCACCACGCTCGCCGTACGCCGCGCGGACAGAATATCGCCGCGGCTGACATTGAAATGGCTCGCGACCAGTTTTTGAATGTCCTCGATCTTGACCTTTTTCGGGTCCGGAGTCCGCACCAGATCGCGAATGGCGAGCTCGGCGGACTCCAGCGAATGCGGCGCGCCATTTAATGCCGAATGCGCGAGCAGCCGGTTCACGGCGCCATCGAGATCACGGCCATTTGTCCTTATCACGCTCGCGACATAGGCGACGACCGCGGCTGGAACCTCGAAAGTTTGGTGCACTTGTCTTGCGGCGGCTATGCGCGCTTCGAGAATTTTGACCCGCAGCGCGTCGTCGAGCGCGCCAATTTCGATGCAAAGACCCCCAGCCAGCCGCGACCTTACTCTTTCTTCGAGACTTTCGAGATCCCCCGGCGGCCGATCGGCGGCGATCACGATCTGCCGACGGGAATCGATCAAGGCATTCAGCGTATGACAGAACTCCTGCTGGATCGACTTGCCCTGAAGGAATTGAATGTCGTCGATCACAAGAACATCTATGGCCCGCAGCCTTTCCTTAAAGGCGATCGCCGTCTGGGCCTTGAGGGCGGCGACGAAACCATACATGAATCGCTCCGCGGTGAGATAGATGACCCGTCGCTTGGCCCCGGTGGCGGCATGCGCGACGGCTTGGAGGAGATGGGTCTTCCCCAATCCAACCGAGGCATGGAGATAGAGCGGATTGTATAAAAGCGGTTCCTCGGGACCCAAACGGGCGATCCTTTGTGCCTCAAAGTGGGCCAGCTGATTGGACCCGCCGACCAGGAAATTCGCGAAATTCAAGCGCCGGTCCAGCGGCGAACCAGTGAGCAATTCGGTCTCGCACGACTCCGTCGCAGGCGCTATTTTCGAAGATGAAGTTATCGCGCCCGAAGGCCCGACCGGCAGGTTCGTTGCAAATGACGCTATGCTCCGGCCCCGGCTCGAATCCGGTCCGGCGCCGAGATCGGGGAGGCCGCCAGGGACGCAGGCGGCAGCGTGCCGGGCCGAGGAACGAACATTGATCGACACATGCTTGATCGCGGGAAATTCACTAACCAGCGTCGGAAGAATCCTGTCGACGTAGTGCGACTGAATCCAGCTCTTCAAAAATTTTGTCGGCACCGAGAGATAAACGTCCTCGTTTGAAAGCGCTTCGAGTTCGAGACACCCGAACCATGAAGAGAAAACTTCTTCCCCTAGTTCGACGCGCAGCCGGCGGCGGATTCGCATCCACGCTTCGCTGTTGTCCGCGCCGCCGCGTGCGGGAGCCATTTCGCCAAGGTCCGATGGATCGGAAATAAGTCTGCGCAAATCTGGCATCGGTCTGGATTCCGGGGCATCGAGGCAAGGCAACGGCGCTCGTGCAACCGCCGGCGCCAAAGATGTGATGAAGTATGCGAAAAATGGGATGGCTGCGAACTAATCGCGCCGGCGCCGGTGGCGCCGCGTTGCAGCCCGATACGACTTCCAAAGGCGCGCGGCCAGTGCCTTCCTGGCCGCTTGGCGAGGGTTGAAATGCCTATTCCGAACAAATGCCACCACGGTCATACATCCCCCTTAGCTCCGCTTTCGTGCCGGCGGAGCCTATTTAGGTTACACTCAATGCAAGCATCGGATTCCGAACGAGGCACACTCGAGACCCGCAAATCAACAGCTGCCTAAGATCTCGGCAGAGCGTGGATTTGATCTCTGCTGGACGGTTGCGCGGATCTAACTTTTTCACAAAAAAACCCCGCGCTTTAATTTACACCAGACCCGCGAAGCGCATCGAAAACTCATGGGAAGTCCCTCGCGAACTCTGGCGCAAGCCAGTTCCGATCCGCGAGTTGAATGTAGCAAAGGGAAGACGGTCCGCAATCACCGCTTAAGGAATCCGCAACCGCAATTTAACGATTAGGTGCCGGTTGCGCTTATCAAACGCGAAGGCCCGTGATCCGGGAGCGCGCGTAACCGCCTGATTTCGCGCGGGTCCACCAAATGCGAAAAAAAGGCGAGGACGCCGGTTGGGACGGTTGCAAAAAAAGTCCCGGGCGCGCGGCGCGGGGGCGGGATAACCCCTGCCGCCAGGGCCTGCCGCGCGGCTTTAAATACAAGCCATTGGTTCGCATGGATAATAAATGGGCGGAGCGCGAGCGGATGAAAAAAAGGCATGCGTGCACGATTTTTTCAACCGCGCAACCGAACAAAAAGTTCGCCCCAACGAGGATGTAAAATGAAGCAGCCAATAATACGTCAATCAAAATTCGAGCGCTGTACAATTTTGCACACGCCGTCAAATTTTGCTCGGGCTTATTTGCTTAACGCATTCACCCGCCGTCCGAGCCTAGAGACCTTTCGCGCCGCCGCTCTGGCATGCAAAATTCCTTTTTGCGCCGCGCGCATGACCAACGGTTGGGCATCCCGCAGAGCGGCGGCCGCCACGCCGGGGTCGCCCGCGGCGATCGCCTCCTCGACCTTGCGCACATAGGTGCGCATTTGGCTGCGGCGCGACCGATTGACGGCGGCGCGGCGCTCAATTTTACGGATCGCCTTCTTGGCCGAAGGGGTGTTCGCCATCAAAAAATTTCCTGGACACAAGCCAACGTGAGAACAGCCTTCCACGGTGGTCAGCCGGCAAGGCACGGCCTCTCGAGCAAGATTTCCGCAACGGAACCTGCTTCACGATCACGCAAGATCGAAGAGATTATTGCGCGATCTGGAGGGCCGCGCCAATAATCACGAACCATTCGGAACGTCAACGCGCAATATCCGTGCCCGCCGGCGCCTCTAGCGCGCCGCGATCCTCGAAGTGACCGAGCTTCCGGGCAGTCGCCGTCACGCCGATCCCGTCATGGGTTGGCGCCGGAGAATGAACTCGAATTTCGCCGGTTGTTCATCGCATCGCGATAGCCGCGGGCGATTGCCATCGATCATGCCGTGAGGCTCACGGGCGCCGCTTCATACAGTCGCCTTATACAATCGCCGCCGGACCGGCGGATAGGAAGCGCAACCCGCCGGGTCAATCCCTATTGCTCCTTTGTTTGCGGAGCTTGGCCCAATGGTCGAGCCGCGCGCGCAGATCTCTCTCGAAACCGCGGCCAACCGGCCGATAGAGTGTCTGCCGCCCGAGCGGCTCCGGCCAATAATCTTGGCCCGAAAATTCTTCCGGCTCATCGTGATCATAGGTATAATTCGCGCCATAGCCTTCCTCTCGCATAAGTTTCGTCGGCGCGTTGAGAATGATTTTGGGCGGCATTAAAGACCCATGGTCCTTGGCGAGCCGCGCCGCGGCCTTAAACGCCGCATAGGCCGCATTCGATTTCGGCGCGGTCGCGGCGTAGATCACCGCATTGGCGATCGCGAGCTCGCCTTCGGGAGAGCCTAGAAAATCGTAAGCGTCCTTGGCGGCAAGGGCGACAACGAGCGCTCGCGGGTCGGCAAGGCCGATATCCTCGACCGCCATGCGCACCACCCTTCTCGCGATGAACAGAGGTTCTTCGCCGGCGTCGAGCATTCGCGCGAGATAGTAGAGAGCCGCGTCGGGGTCCGATCCACGCACGGATTTATGCAGCGCGCTGATGAGATTGTAATGGCCCTCCCGCGCCTTATCATAGATCGGCGCGCGCCGCTGGACGATCGAAGCCAGGGCGGCGGTATCGAAGATTTCCCCAGGCCTTGCCGCGCGCCATGCCTCTTCGGCGAGGCTCAACGCCGCGCGGCCATCGCCATCGGCCATCCCCACCAGGCTTAAGCGGGCATCTTGATCGAGCGGCAGGGCAAGGCCCTCGCAGGTTTCCGCGCGGAAGAGAAGCCTTTCGATCGCCGCCGCGTCAAGGGCATAAAAGTTCATCACCCTTGCGCGCGACAACAAGGATGCGTTGAGTTCGAAGCTTGGATTTTCGGTCGTCGCGCCGATCAAGGTGATGGTGCCTTCTTCCATCACCGCCAGGAAGCTATCCTGCTGCGCCCGGTTGAAGCGATGCACTTCGTCGACGAAAAGCAGGGTTCCTTGGCCTGCCCTGCGGCGGCCCCGCGCGTCCTCGAAGACCTTTTTGAGCTCGGCTACTCCGGAAAAAATCGCCGAAATCTGGACGAAGGCAAGCTTCGTTTCGCGGGCAAGAAGGCGCGCGACGGTCGTCTTGCCGGTCCCCGGGGGGCCCCAGAAAATCAAGCTCCCGAGCGTGCCGGAGGCAAGCAGCCGCGTCAGCGCGCCATGCGGTCCAAGAAGGTGATCTTGCCCGGCGACATCGGAAAGGCTTTGCGGGCGCAGCCGGTCGGCGAGCGGGCGCGGCGCGTCGCTTTCGAGATTGGCGGCGGCGAAGAGATCGGTCATCTGGCTTGCAAATCTGGGCCACGGGAACTTCGAACGCAAGCCCTGGGAAGAGAGTAGAGGCCAAGCGGCCTTAGGGCCGTTAGGGTTAAAAACGCTATTGAATAGCCGGCCAAGTTTTAATCGAATTTGGCACTCATCTGGGTCATGCACCGATCACGGAGATGTATAAATACTTCAATTATCGGTTCGAACTTTAGCTTTTCCATCCTAGATAAAGTTTTAAGTATTTCCTATGATTTGGATATCTGGGCGTTTCTTACTGTACAGAGGTAAAACTATGAAGAATCGTTTCAAGCTCTCGCCTAATTTCTGGGTCAACCGCGAGCAGACCGAATGGAATATCGAGGCCGTAATGGCCAGGGTCTACAACCTAAGCCCTGAGAGGGCTGCGCTCATCACGGCTGTTCTAGCGGACGCGCGACCGGAGGTCTCCCGAACGCCAGGTCAGCAGCCTTGCCGCATGAGGCAATGACAAATTACATTCGCTTAACCATTATGATAGAAACACAGATGTACTAGCGTGTTCGTGACTGGCTTACCTTGAGTAAAAATTGTGGGTTTCTTGGCGATGCGGGAAACGCATTGTCATAGCCGGGATAGCTCTAACAATTCCGCCAAGCCGGCTCTTCGCCGGCGGGCGCGTGCGCCTGCTCACGACGCGTTGGAAATGGGACCTACGACGGTACTTGCCGCTTGCGCGGATCGCTTCACCTCGAAACAAGGAATAGGAATATAAAATGACATACGCTTTGGTAATGTGGGTTTCAATCGTCTCGCTCGGTCAGTACAAGCCAATCGTTGTCCAGGGTTTCGCCAGCGCGCAGGCATGTAATGCGACCGCCACCGCCATAATTACGGAGCTCAACAAGAAAGTTAGCGCGACGGAGTCGCATACTTGCGCGCCGAACTTCTCAACGAACTGACTTTCCTTCTGACGGCCCATTGCCCGTCACGAGGAGCGACAGTATGGAGTCGAAAGCATCGGCGAACTGATCGAAAGTGTAGCAAGAGACAATCGCTGAAGGATGGTGGAACAAGGCACCTCATTCATCCCGTGAAATGCATCGCGCCGGGGCGCGCCGAGCGATTTCCACAAGGCACACATCTTGTGCGTCGCGAAGAGACGGAAATCCTGAACACGGCTGGTGCCGCATCGGCCGAGACAAGCGGGAGGCTAGGCATCGTCTGTTACGACGAGAAACCCGGCATAAAGGCGTTCGGCGCGACGGCGCCGGACTCGCCGCCGGAACCCGGCGTTCATACGGCCTTCGCCCCGGATCATGAGGGTAAACGCCATGGAATGCCGAGCCTGCTTGCTGGAGTAGCTCCCACGACGGGTAAGGTCCATGCGCGCGCCAAGGAGCGCCGCCGCTCGCGCGAATTCGCCAAGGCCTGGATTATGGCCGACGATGGCCAAGGTTTTTACCCAGCCTGGTGCTTGCGCAAGCAGTTCCCGCAGGGTGTCAACGCCAGCGTTGTATAGCGAAGCTTCGAATTCCCATGCCGGTTGTCGCGGCAATTCACGCAATATCATGTTGAATGTCTCGCGCGCGCGCCGCGCCGTCGAAACGAGGCAAAGATCGAAAACGAGACCGGATG
>JBQTKC010000132.1:0-9072 GCA_052386575.1 Beijerinckiaceae bacterium | reverse complement strand
GCCTAACCGACACGACCCGGCGCCTCACCGAGACGCGCGATGCACTGAATCGAATCACCCGCGATCTGCACGAGCCGATTGGGGCAACCGGAATGAACGCGTTCCAGGCGATAGCTGATCTTGTGCGTGCTAAAGGCCTTGGTCTTCCGCCGCCTTCGATTTCGGTGCCCGGAATCGCTGCCTGAACCAAATCCGATTACGACACGATTTCGACCGCTATAATAAACTATGCACAGATCACCGAGGCTTCAGGCCCCGTGCACACCCATCCCTGGCGGGGCATTCGCAAAGAGACGCTCGATCCGCCCGACCTCGACCGGATCGCCGAGGCTGCGCCGCAGGCGGCAGCGAAGCTGCGTGCCCTCGTCACCCTGGCTAATTTGGCAGCGGCCTTGGTCCCGAGCGGCGGGCCGGCTTCTCTTACGAACATCGGGCATCTCAAACGTTTCGTCGACCTTCTCGCCTGGGCTCCGGAAGGCTGCGGCGAGGCGGTCGCGCAGCTACACCCTCTCACGGCGTCTCAACTCGTGCGTGCTGAGGAGATGATCGGAGAAGCGGGGCAGCTCATTACCGCTATCGCTGCCGAGACCGGAGCGTTCCGAGCGGCGGCGCTCGATGCGGACACCGCGAGCGTGCGGGCACGACTTGCCGCCGGTACGTCGTGGTTCCAGCGGTGGAAAAGGGCCTACCGCGCAGCTTCAGCGGAGCTTGCAAGCTGGCTTACGGGCCCCCTCCCGAAATCGGCAGCGGGGCGTGTCTCACTCGTGGACCTCTTGATCGAACTGAAAGGGAAACGCAACCGGTTTGAGAATCTGTCCCAAGAGGCACAAGCACTATTTGGCCCCCTATGGCGCCGCGAGGACACGGACCTGTCCGGACTTCGGACGATTGTCGCTTGGCTGCGGCGCGTTCGGGAGGAAGGCTTTCGCTTCGACCTCACGTCCACCCTTGCGATGCTGGGACGGCCGGACCTTCTCACGGTCTACCAGACCCAACTCGCCGATGAAGAGACCGCCGCCCGTGCCAAGCTGGAGACAATTGTCTGCGGCCTCAACCTCGACGACGCCGCGGCGTTCGGCCACTCAAGCATTTATGACGTTGGGATTGAAGACCTCGCCGCGCGCCTTGATGGATGGGCGTCGCAGGTGGGTCGCTATTCCGAATGGTCAAAGCTCGCTAGCACCGACCGCATAATTCGAAGCTATGGCCTCTCGGCCCTTGCCGATCGAATCGCGAATGGGGCGCTCACCCAAGACAATGCAGTGGAGGAAGTGCGTCACGCGCGCGCGGAAGTTCTGTGGCAATTCGCACGGGAGCGTAATCCGCAGCTTTCTCAACTTCGTGACAAGGACCGGACAAAACTTGTTGAGACCTTCCGCTAGCTCGAAACTGATCGGCGCCGTCTGGTCGCGCGCCTCTTTCGTGAACGCCATGCGGAGAGGATGCCACGCGGCGCAGACGGCGATATGTTTTTCATCCGCGGTGAGATTGCGCGGAGGCGGGGCCACGCGCCGATTCGAACGCTCATGCAACGCGTAGGACCGACGATCCAGAAGATTAAGCCAGTCTTCCTGATGAGCCCAATCTCGGTCGCGCAGTTTATTCCGCCAGGCAAGATGGAATTCGATCTCCTTGTAATTGATGAGGCGAGCCAGGTTCGCCCGGAGGATGCGCTTGGCGTCATCGCGCGAGCAAAGCAGATGATAGTTGTAGGGGATGCCAAACAATTGCCGCCAACCAACTTTTTCAATCGACTCCTTTCCGACGACGATTTGGACGAGGACGACGAGAATGCGGGTGCAGAGACGTACGCCATAGCGGGCTCGGCTAAGGTAGCCGAACTCGAAAGCGTTCTGACCCTGTGTGAGGCGCGTGGCGTCGGCAAGAAGATGCTTCGTTGGCACTACCGGTCAAAACATCCATCGCTCATCGAGGTCTCCAACGATGCCTTTTATGGTGGCGACCTGTTCCTGCCGCCTTCGCCGGTCAGTAGCCGCGATGGCGAAGGTTTTGTCCTCGTGCGAGTGCAGGGCGCTTACGACCGTGGCGGAAAAAGGACGAACGAAATCGAGGCAAAAGCTATCGTCGAAGCGCTGACCGACCATGCGAAGCGGAATCCGGATAAATCGATAGGCGTCGTCACTTTCGCGATCGCGCAGCGTGATCTCATCCTTAACCTGATCGAAGATGCGCGACGACGTGAACCCGCTCTCGAAAGCTTCCTAATCGATCAGGTCGATGAAACTTTCGTGAAAAACCTCGAGAACGTGCAAGGCGATGAACGTGATCATATCCTTGTTTCGGTCGGTTATGGCCCGCGCGCGGCCGGCGGTTGGCTCGACAGCATGAACTTCGGTCCGGTTTCCACCGATGGAGGACAGCGTCGACTAAACGTCTTGTTCACACGTGCTCGTTATCGCTGCGAAGTGTTTTGTTCGTTTGACCCGGCAGATATTGACACTGCGCGTGCGACGAGCGAGGGCGTGAAGGTGCTGAAACGCTACCTCACCTTTGCTGAGAAAGGCATCCTCAATGAACCGGCTCCGACCGGAAAGGATTACGACAGTCCCTTCGAGGAGGACGTGGCGCGAGAGATAAAGTCGTTTGGCTTCCTCGCCGATCCTCAGGTCGGCACTGCGGGGTTCAAAATTGACCTTGGTGTGCGCGATCCTAAGCATCTCGGTAGCTACATCCTAGCGGTCGAGTGCGATGGCGCAGGCTATCATGGCGCGCTTTGGGCGCGCGAGCGCGACCGGCTCCGTCAAGAGATTCTGGAGAGCCAAGGTTGGCGTTTCCACCGCATCTGGAGCACGGACTGGTTTTATCGGCGATCAGAGGAACTCAAACGCCTGAGGGCTGTGCTCGAAGCGGCACGCACCAAGGCCGGCCACCTATGAATGTTGCCGCACGGCTTCGATCACCTTGCGCATGACGCTGGGAAAAGCCTCTTTGTCGAGGCCGCAGTCAGGCACGAAACGGTAGCCTGAGGGCGCTGCCCGCGTGTTTGCAACGTCCGCGACATAAATGTCGAGCCGCAGGGCGAAATGAGTGAATGAATGCGAGACACTTTTGTCGAGCTTCCGGTAAGCGGCTTCAACCGGCGCCTGGCTTGCCGCGGAGGCCGCATCGAAATCCGTTTTCCAAGCGGTTCCGGGCAATTCCGTCATGCCACCCAAAAGCCCTTTTTCCGGCCGCGTGCGGACTAAAACCGCGCCGTCCCGCCGGCGCACGAAAAAGGCGGCGCCCAGGCGGAGCTTCCTCTCCCGCCGTGGCGCCTTGCGCGGCAGACTTTCGGGGCACCCCGAGGCATGGCCGCGGCAAAATTTCAGCAGGGGGCAAATGCCGCAAGCCGGGCGTTTCGGCGCGCAGATCAATGCGCCAAGGTCCATCAGGCTTTGCGCGAAATCGCCGGGCCGCCCGGCCGGCACCATTTTTTGTGCCCTGGCCTTGATTTCCGGCCTTGCCGCCGGCAGCGGCGACTTGATCGCGTAGAGGCGCGCAAGCACCCGCTCGGCGTTGCCGTCGATGGCGGCCGCGGGGCGCCCATATGCGATCGCCGCGATCGCCGCCGCGGTATAGGGCCCAATACCCGGAAGGCGCCGCAATCCCGCTTCGGTATCCGGAAACTTGCCGTTGAGCGGTCCCGCGATGATCTTGGCGCAAGCATGGAGGGCGCGCGCGCGCGAATAATAGCCGAGCCCGGCCCAGGCGCGCATGACCTCTTCGCTGCTGGCTTGCGCCAAAAGACCAATATTCGGCCATCGCGCCAGAAATCTTAAGAAATAGGGTTTTGCGGCCGTGACCGTCGTCTGCTGCAGTATGATTTCCGAAAGCCAAACCTTGTAAGGGTCGGCGGCCTCGCCCGGCAAGGCGCGCCACGGCAGATCGCGGCGATGGCGGTCATACCAAGCAAGAAGAGCGGCGGCGGGACCGGCTCGCGTGTCAAACCGCGTTTTGAAGGCCATGGATTCGCCTCGTTCGGCCACTTACAATCTTAGCCATGAGCAAAGGCAACGCAAAGGGACCGAAAGATGAGCACACCCGTCAAGCCGATACCGGAAGGGCAGGAGGGGGCGATACCTTATCTTGCCTTGCACAATGCCGGCGAAGCCATCGCGTTTTACAAAGCCGCTTTCGGCGCGGCGGAGGCGCTTTGCATCGCGCATGGGGGCAAGGTTGGACACGCGGAACTCGAGATCGGCAAGGCCCGGATCATGCTTTGCGACGAATTTCCGGACCACGAAGCCTTGAGTCCACAGACGATTGGCGGGACGCCGGTCATGATCCACCTCTATGTCGAAGACGTCGATGCGTTCACGGCCCGTGCGGTTGACGCGGGCCTCAAGGTTCTCCGGCCGGTCGAGGATCAGTTTTACGGCGATCGCGGCGGCAAATTCGAGGACCCGTACGGCCATCGCTGGTGGATCGCGACCCGCAAGGAGGATATTCCGCCCGGCGAGCTGAAAAGACGCGCCGCGGCTTTGAATGGCGGCGGCTGCGCCTGAGTCCAGCGCCCTCGTCTCGCCGTTTGGTCCCAGGACACCCTCCAATTCGTAAGGGCGATCTCGGGAGCGAAAGCTTTCGTCGCGGGATATTCTCTTGCGCCAGCAAGTATGACTTCGCCACGTTTTTCGATGTGAGATATTACCAAATTTTCGCGTGAAGCACCGGCCAATACACGATATAAGGGAACATGCGGAACCGTCTCAGAAAAAACCCTTGGTCCCGGCCGCTCGCGGACCTCGTTCAATCGGCGATCGATCCGGTTCTGAGACGAAAAGGTTTTGGCCAGTCGGAACTCGTGTTGTTTTGGGACGAGATTGTCGGCGAAAGACTCGCCGCCATGTCGCAACCGGTCAAAGTGCTCTGGCCCGCGGGCAAACGTGACCGGGCGGCGGGCAACGGCTCCGCCCCAGCGACGCTCGTTGTCCGCGTCGAAACGGGATTCGCGCTGGAATTGCAGCATCTCGCCCCCATCGTCATCGAGCGCGTCAACGCCCACTTCGGCTGGCGTTGCATCTCGCGCCTCCTGCTGAAGCAAGGTCCGATCACCGCGCCGCTCCCCGCCAGGCGTGGCGTCCGCCCGCTCGACAAAGATGCCGAGACGGCGGCGGAAACAATCGTCGGCAGGGTTACGGATGAACCGTTGCGGCTAGCCCTGACGCGGCTCGGCGCGCGCGTTCTCGCCGGGACCTAATCAAGCGGCGTTTGCGGGCCGGCACTAATCCGGCGGCCACTTTGAGGCCGGCCCCTAAACTTGCCAAAACAATAATTGTCTTGCCTTCCTGCGGGGTAATCAGGCAAATCTTGTCCGAGTTCCCGATGGAGCATAAATTCATGCGTTCGCCAAAAATTGGTCAGGCTGCCCTAAGAAGCCGTCGCGCCGTGTTCGAGATGGCGGCCGCCTGCCTGACAATCGCCGGTTTTTTCGCTGTCCCCGGCGGCCCCGTGGCCCCGGTTCTGGCGCAAGGCGCGGGGGTGGCGGTAGGTGAGCTGATGGCCGGCGAGGCGCTGCCAGACGTTGCACTTGGCTCCGATAAAGCACCGGTCACGATTGTCGAATATGCCTCCATGACCTGCGCGCACTGTGCCGGCTTTTACGCCACGACCTTTCCAGACTTAAAACGCAAATATATCGACACCGGCAAGGTCCGTTTCATTTTGCGCGAGTTTCCCCTCGACCCTTTGGCGGCCGCCGGTTTCATGTTGGCCCGCTGCGCCGGCGATGACAAGCGCAATGCCATCGTCGATCTCCTGTTCGCGCAACAAAAGAATTGGGCGTTTACCGATAAGCCCCTCGGAGCCTTGGCCGCTCTCCTCAAGCAAACTGGGATGAGCCAAAATAGTTTCGAGGCTTGCCTCAAGAAACAGGATCTCTACGACAACATCGCCAAGGTGCACGATCGCGCGGCGGAGAAATTCGGTGTCACCTCCACGCCGACCTTCTTCATCAACGGCGAGAAGCAGACAGGCGAGTTGACGTCGGAAGCCCTCGAAAAATTGCTCGGTCCCCTGCTAAAGGGATAAATCCATTAACTCAAGCCTGCGCGATTTCCGCGATGCAATGACTTATCTGAGCTGCCGGATTCATCGCCAGCCGCTCAAAACATGTCAAGCGCAACGCGCGCTTCGTCCGACATATGGCTCTGGTCCCACGGCGGATCGAAAACGACCGTCGCGGTGACGCCGAGAACACCCGGCACCGCGCCGACCGCTGTCTCGATCCACCCGGGGAGTTCGCCCGCCACCGGGCAGCCTGGCGCGGTCAGGGTCATATCGATCTTGACCAAGCGATCGTCGCCAACGTCGACTTTGTATATCAGTCCTAGCTCATAGATATCGCAGGGTATTTCGGGATCGAACACGGTTTTTAGCGCGGCAACGATGTCGCTCATATAGCGCGCGCGCTCGTCTTCCGGCACCGATCCGTCGAACAGCCATTGCGGCTCGTTCGGCATGGAGTCGGGGCCCTCAACGTCATTGCGCCAATCGCTGGTTTGTGCTTCGGCCATGCGCGGCTCCTTGTTTCTCAGGCAAACAGGCGTTCGGCCTTGATCAAGGCGCTAGCGAGTTTGTCGACTTCCTCGAAGGTGTTGTAGAGCGCAAAAGATGCGCGGCAGGTCGATGTCACGCCGAAGCGCGAAAGGAGCGGCTGCGCGCAGTGCGTTCCGGCGCGCACCGCGACACCGCATCGATCGAGCACGGTGGCGACATCATGCGCATGGGCGCCCTCCATGTTGAAGGATATGATCGCACCCTTGCCTTTCGCTTGGCCGAACACCCGCAGCGAGTTGATCGCCGACAAGCGCTCATGCGCGTAATTGCTCAAGGCCATTTCATGTGCTTGAATGCGCTCGCGGCCGATCCTTTGCACATAGTTCACGGCGGCGCCGAGCCCGATCGCCTGCACGATCGGCGGAGTGCCGGCTTCGAACCGGTGCGGCGGCTCGTTATAGGTCACGTGATCCCTGGTGACTTCATCGATCATCTCGCCACCGCCGAGAAAAGGAGGCAATTTCTCCAGCCATTCCTTCTTGCCGTAGAGCGCGCCGATGCCGGTCGGCCCATAAAGCTTATGGCCAGTCAGGCAATAAAAATCGACATCGAGGTCAACGACATCGACATCGAGATGAACCGCGCCTTGCGAGCCATCGATCAACACGGGAATCCCGCGCGCATGCGCGATCCTGACGATCTCCTCGACCGGAGTTATAGTGCCAAGCACGTTCGACAGATGGGTCAAGGCGACGATCTTGGTCTTTTCCGTCAATGCCTGCTCGAACGCCTCGATCTGGAAGTTGCCCTCGTTGTCAATGTCCACCCATTTTAGGATGGCGCCCCTGCGCTCGCGCAAAAAATGCCATGGCACGATGTTTGCGTGGTGTTCCATGATCGAAAGGACGATCTCGTCGCCTTCATTGATGCAGGCTTCGCCAAAAGAGGCAGCGACCAGATTGATTGCCTCGGTCGCCGATTTCGTAAAGACGATCTCGGCTACGGACCCGGCGTTGAGGAAAGCGCGCACGCTTTCGCGCGCGGCCTCGTAGGCTTCGGTCGCGGCATTGGCAAGATAATGCAGGCCGCGATGAACGTTGGCATATTCATGATAGGTCGCATGCAGCATTCGCTCGACGACTTCTTTTGGCTTTTGCGCCGAAGCGGCATTGTCGAGATAGACGAGCGGCTTGCCATAAACCTTGGTCGAGAGAATCGGAAAATCCTCGCGCAGAGAAGCAATCTCGAGCGGCGCGCCGACGGCGGTGTGCTTGTTCATTCGTTGCTCCAAACTGGCGCTCCGCACAAGTCTATGCGCCCTAGGCGATGACCGCGCACGGCGACACTGCCGGCCCATGCCGCGCGGCAAGCCACGCACTCACCTCGCGGCGGAAGGCATCAATCAACTCTTCATGTCCTATTGCGTCGACCAATTCTCCAGCGAAAGCTTCCAACAAGAGCCCCTCGGCATGGGCGAAAGGCAAGCCTCTGGTCTGAAGATAGAACAACTGGCCAATGTCCAGTCCGCCGCATGTCGCGCCATGCCCGCAGGCAACGTCATCGGCGAAAATTTCAAGCTCCGGCTTGTTGTTCATCGTGGCCGTTTCGGACAACAGGATCGCCTTGCAGAGCATCTTCCCGTCGGTTCTTTGTGCCCCCGGTGCGACACTGATCTTGCCCTGAAATACGCCAGTTGCTTCCTCGTCGAGGATATATTTGAAGGTCTCGCGGCTCACGCTACCTCTCGCCACGTGCTCGACCAGCAAGGTCGTATCGGCATGTTCGCGGCCGCGAAGTAGCGACACGCCGCCGAGCAAGGCTTCCGCCTCCTCGCCTTCGAGCCGCACAAACATCTGCCGCCGCACAAGGCCGATGCCGGCGACGAGCGCAAAGCTATTGTACTTCGCCCTGGCGCCGATTCGCACCAAGACGCTTTCGAGCCGCACATCTCCCGGAGCAGTTTCTGTCACCATCGCCGTATGATCGAGCTTCGCGTGGTCGTCGAGCGATACAATGAGGCAGGCGTTGGCTTGGCCCGCGCGGACCGTTTGGGTACGGTTTGCGATGTGCCTAGTCTCCGCGAGGCGGAGGGATGCGCCAGCCCCGATCACGAGCGCCGAGCGGGAGAAATGGGCTACGGGGGCGGACGAAGCCGCGACGTGAATGAGGTTGATTGGCTCGGCGATCACGGTCCCGGGCGCCACCTCGATCACGGCGCCGTCCTGCATCAAGGCCGCGTTCAACGACACGATGGGATCCTGCGCGGCAATATCTTGCGAAGCCAAAAGCGCGATTAGATCGGGCCGCCCTTCCGTCAATACCGAGGCGAGCGAGCACACCGTTACGCCTTCCGGCAAACCGCCGGATAATTCCGGCGCGAAAAAGCCATCGACCAAAACCAGACGTCGAGCTGGCGCCCCGGCGGCGGCGAATTCCTTGCGCAGCGCATCGATCGTCGCGGCGCCGGGCGCCGTGGCAAGCGGCAGCGCATCGCGCATGAGCGTGCGCAAATCGGTATAATGCCACGCCTCGATGCGCCGGTGCGGCAGCCCCGATGCGCTAAAAACCCCAAACGCG
>JBQTKC010000131.1:0-3765 GCA_052386575.1 Beijerinckiaceae bacterium | reverse complement strand
ATAACGCAACGGCGCCCCTGCATCCCGCGGCGCGCGAGGCGATTTGCGCGGCCCTCGATCTTTTCGGCAACGCCTCGTCCATTCATGCCGAAGGGCGCACCGCGCGGACCCTAATCGAAGCAGCGCGTGCCGAGGTGGCCGCATTTGCCGGAGCCGCGCCCAAAAATATCGTTTTTACCTCTGGCGGGACAGAGGCACTGAATTTGGCCCTGACGCCCCATATCGAGACGGCGAACGAAAAGAGGCCCTTCGATTTGCTCGTGGCAAGTGCCGGGGAACATCAAGCTGTCCTCGCGGGCCACCGTTTTGGCCTCGCGCAACTGGAGCTTGCCGGTTTGACGCCTCGCGGCGTGCTCGATATCGAGGCACTTGGCGAGACCCTCGCCCGCGCGAGCGCCGCGGGGGATCGCATAATGATGGCCCTTCAGGCCGCCAACAACGAGACGGGGGTTGTTCAGCCGGTCGCGGCGGCGGCGGCGATGGTCCACGCAGCGGGCGGGTTTCTGGTCTGCGATGCGGTTCAGGCGCCGGGCAGGATCGATTGTGACATCGAGAGCTTGGGAGCGGATGCGATTGTTTTTTCGGCGCATAAATTCGGCGGGCCAAAAGGCGCCGGAGCGCTTTGTATTCGTTCTGAGGCATACCACATAAGGGAGGCGCTTCTGCGGGGCGGCGGGCAGGAGCGGGGGCTGCGAGCCGGAACCGAGAACGTTGCCGGAATTGCCGGGATGGCCGCTGCTCTTCGCGCAGCAAAGGCCAGGCTGCGCGAGGAAGCTGCGGCGCTGTCTCGCTGGCGGGATGAAATGGAGGCGGAAATTGCCCGTGCGGCTCCAGGCGCGGTGTTTTTTGGCGCTGAGGCTGAAAGGTTGCCAAATACCTCATGCTTCGCCGTGCCCGGCATCGAGGCGCATGTGCTGCTTATAGCTTTGGATCTGGAGGGTATCGCGGTATCGTCAGGCTCGGCCTGCTCTTCTGGAACGGTCAAACCCTCGCACGTCCTGCGCGCAATGGGCGTCGAGCCGGAGGTGGCCAGAGGCGCAATCAGGGTCAGTCTCGGGTGGAATTCGCGGCGCGAAGATTATCTTTCGTTCGTCGCGGCGCTTGAAAGGACGCTCGATACAATCAGGGCGAGGCGGAACAAGTCCGCGGCATGAACAACCGGGCTCATTTCCGGCGAATATCAGCCGGGCTTCTTGCCGCACCTTTATCGGGTTCCCTCCCGCACTTTTATAAGGTACTCTACGATGTCTGAGCCAGCGGTCCTTGAAACCGCCGAGGTGAGGAGAATGGCATGCCTGCGGTCCAAGCGACAGTCGATCGCGTGAAGGCGATCGGCGTCAGCGAATATAAGTATGGTTTTTTCTCCGATATTGAATCCGAGAAGGCACCGAAGGGTCTCACCGAAGACACAGTTCGGTTCATTTCGGCGAAAAAGGACGAGCCCGCCTGGCTGACCGAATGGCGGCTCGGCGCCTACCGGCGCTGGCTCACGATGCAAGAGCCGCGATGGGCGAGGGTGGATTTTCCTAAGATCGATTATCAGGACCTCTACTATTATTCCGCGCCGAAGACGGCCGCCGGTCCAAAATCGCTCGACGAAGTCGATCCGGAGCTTTTAAAAGTTTACGCCAAGCTCGGCATTCCTCTGCGCGAGCAGGAGGCGCTTGCTGGAGTTAGACCGGAGGGCAGAATCGCGGTCGATGCGGTGTTTGACTCTGTCTCGGTCGTTACCACTTTTAAGGAGGAACTGGCCAGGGCGGGGGTGATTTTCTGCCCGATCTCGGAAGCCGTGCATTCACATCCAGAACTCGTCCAAAAATATCTCGGATCGGTGGTTCCAACGACGGACAATTTTTACGCGACGCTGAACAGCGCGGTATTTTCCGACGGGTCCTTCGTTTACGTTCCACCGGGCGTTCGCTGCCCGATGGAACTCTCGACCTATTTCAGGATCAACGAACAAAACACAGGCCAGTTCGAACGCACGCTGATCATTGCCGGCAAGGGCAGCTACGTTTCCTATCTCGAGGGCTGCACGGCACCCAAGCGCGACGAAAATCAACTGCATGCCGCGGTCGTCGAGCTGATCGCCCTTGACGACGCCGAGATCAAATATTCGACAGTGCAGAATTGGTATCCTGGCGATGCCGATGGCCGAGGCGGGATCTATAATTTCGTCACCAAGCGCGGCGATTGCCGGGGCGAAAATTCCAAGATCTCCTGGACTCAGGTTGAGACCGGATCCGCGATTACCTGGAAATATCCGTCATGCATTCTGCGCGGCGACAATTCGCGCGGCGAATTCTATTCGATCGCGATTTCCAACGGCCGCCAGCAGGTCGATTCCGGTACCAAGATGATCCATCTCGGCAAGAACACGACGAGCCGGGTCTTATCGAAGGGAATTTCCGCAGGCAAATCGCAAAATACCTATCGCGGTCAGATTTCGGCGCACCGGAAAGCCACTGGCGCCCGCAATTTCACCAATTGCGATTCGCTGCTTATCGGCAATTCGTGCGGCGCCCATACGGTGCCCTATATCGAATCAAAGACATCCAGCGCGCAATTCGAGCACGAAGCGACGACCTCGAAAATTTCCGAGGATCAGCTGTTTTATTGCATGCAGCGCGGGCTTTCGGGCGAGGAGGCGACGGCGCTGATCGTCAATGGCTTCGTGCGCGATGTGTTGCAGCAGCTGCCGATGGAATTCGCGGTGGAAGCGCAGAAATTGATCGCGATTTCGCTTGAAGGGAGCGTCGGCTGACGCGGCTCCTCGACCATGCGGCAGGCGGTTCCCCGTTGGCATCGCGGTCCTTTCGACAATCACGACGAACGGACCCAAGAGATTTCGCGATCGGAGTGGCGAAAATTCGAGCTTGCAACCGGCGCTCAATCGTTCAAACCCGCTAAAATCTGGCCAAGGAAAAATCGTGCTCGAAATAAAGAACCTCAGTGTTTCCGCCGGGAGGCGCAAGATCCTGGATGCCCTCGATCTCACTGTCCGGGACGGCGAGGTTGCCGCGCTCATGGGGCCGAATGGGAGCGGGAAGTCGACGTTGTCCCACGTTCTCGCCGGCCGCAAGGATTATGCGGTCGAGACTGGCGAGATATTGCTGAACGGCGAGAGTATTTTGGACCTCGAGCCAGATGCCCGCGCCGCGAAGGGGCTTTTCCTCGCGTTCCAATACCCAGTCGAAATTCCTGGCGTCGCGACCTTGACCTTCCTCAAGGCGGCATTGAACGCGCAGCGCAAGCAGCGCGGCCACGAAGAGGTCTCGACTCCGGATTTCATGAAACGGGTCAAGGCATCGGCCGGCAAGCTCAAGATCGGCCAGGACATGCTCAAGCGTCCGCTCAACGCCGGTTTTTCCGGCGGCGAGAAGAAGCGCATGGAGATTCTCCAGATGGCGCTACTCGAGCCAGCTTTCGCCATTCTCGATGAAACCGATTCAGGCCTCGACATCGACGCCTTGCACGTCGTCGCCGATGGGATCAATGCGCTGCGCTCGAAAAGCCGGGGGTTCCTCATCATTACCCATTACCAGCGTGTTCTCGACCACGTGGTGCCGGACACGGTGCATGTGATGGCGCAGGGTCGAATCGTCCGCAGCGGCGGCAAGGAGTTGGCGGTCGAACTCGAAAAGAATGGCTATCGCGATTATGCCATCGAATCGGCCGTCGCATAGAAGAAACGACAATGAACGCTGACATCATACCGGCGAGAACGCCTGCCGAAATCTCCCTCTCCCGCGCCTTCGGCGCTTC
>JBQTKC010000130.1:0-1644 GCA_052386575.1 Beijerinckiaceae bacterium | reverse complement strand
CACGCGTCGCGCGGTGTATGCTCACCCCTTCGCGGATCACGTTGTCATCGCCGATCGTGACATAGCTGGCGCAAGGCTTGAACGACAGATCTTGCGGATCGCCTCCGATGATCGCGTGCTCGTGAATCGTATTACCCCGGCCGAGACGCGAATAACGTTTAACGACCGCATGGGCGCCGATCCGGCACTCGGGCCCGATGCTGACATCATTTTCTATCACCGCGAACGGCCCGACCGCGACGCCTTCCGCGAGTTGGGCGCCGGAATCGATGAGCGCCGTAGGATGGATCGTCGCCATGGCTCAGACAGCTCCCGTGGCGCCGGAGGTTGCGTCTGGCCTCAGCAATCGGTGCTCGATGGAGCCGGTAATCGCGAGTGCGACGGCGAGCGCGCGTCGCCCGTCTTCTCCCGAAACGACAGGCGGCGTCTTATTTATCACGGCTTGCACGAAGGCTTGTAGCTCGAGCAGAAGCGCATCGGCGCGCTCGATATTTTTTTCCTCGGTAACGATACGCATCGCGCCAGTCTCCGAAGCGCGCTCGCGCCTGGCGATGGTGACGCGGTGTTCCAAGTAATCGATCGAAAGATAACAATCCCTTTGAAAGATCCGGATCTTGCGCAGCGGACTCTGGCTGACACGGCTGGCGGTCACGTTGGCCACGCAACCATCGGCGAACTCCAGCCGGGCGTGGGCGATATCCACCTCCGCCGTCAGGATGGAAAGCCCCATCGGGCGGATGACCGCGACCTCGCTCGCTACGATATTGAGAATGATGTCGATGTCGTGGATCATCAGATCCATCACCACGCTCACCCCCGCCCCACGCGGTTGGAAGGAGGCGATGCGGTGGGATTCGATGAACATCGGTTGGTGCAGAATACTGCGTAACGCGAGTAACGCGGGGTTAAACCGTTCGAGGTGCCCCACCTGCAATACCAATCCTTGACGCCGGGCCAATGCGATCAGCTCGTCGGCCTCGGCGAGCGTACGCGTCATCGGTTTTTCCACGAGCACATGCACACCGGCCGCCAAGCAATCTTTCACCACCGCGTAGTGCGACTCGGGCGGCACCACCACCGACGCCACATCGACCACATCGAGTATACGCCGATAATCGGTGAGCGCTTGGGCTTGAGACGGGGCGGCAACTTCCAGCGCCCGCTCTTCGATGAGGTCGACCACCGCACACAGCTCGACATCAGGCAGCGCGGCATATTTCTGTGCGTGGAATCGTCCGAGATAGCCCGCGCCGATGACGGCCGCTCGCAGCCTTTGCATGGTGGGACGCGCGGGGTTTACCGGCAACCGGCGTTATTCAAGACAACGTGCCTACGGGGGATTTCAGCGAATGATCCCACGGGTACTCTTTCCTACGAACTCGATCAAGCGCGCGATCTCCGGGGACTCGGGCGCGAGGGCCTTGAGCCGCTCGATCGATTCGGAGACGGTGAGATTGTCACGGTACAGTATGCGATACGCTCGCCGCAGGAGATTGATGGTGTCATTGCTCAAACCATTGCGTTTGAGCCCTTCCCGATTCAGCCCGTGCGCCTTCGCCGGCTTCTGGGATATCATCACGTAGGGAGGAATGTCTTTAACGACGATCGACGAGAGGGCCGCGAAACTATACGCGCCGACGCGGC